>JAPOSJ010000135.1 GCA_026709745.1 Candidatus Dadabacteria bacterium
AACGTCTAGGCTTTTTCGTCGGTCAGGTGATGAAAAAAACAAGGGGAAAAGCCGACCCAGCAGTTGTAAACCAGTCCCTCAGAGAATTCCTTGAGAAAAAATGATGGAACCATGTGGAATATCCAGAGCTGAATGCACTTGGGATTTCCCGCAAGCCCTAAGATTCACCTCTTTTTATATGCTCTTCAAACTCGCCCCTGAATTTTCTCACTATCGATTCAATGGGCATGGCACAACCATCCGCAAGGGCGCATATGGTGGTTCCTCTCATCTGGGAACACGCATCAAGTATTATGTCAATGTACTCAATAGATCCCTTACCCTCGTCAATCTCTCTCAGTATTTTCTCAAGCCACCATGTTCCTTCTCTGCACTGAACGCACTGCCCGCATGATTCATCCCTATAGAAATGGGCAAGATTCTGAGCTACTTTGATCATGCTTACCGTTTCATCCATCACAGTTACTCCTGCCGTTCCGAGCATGGAACCCGCAGCCGCCACTGTATCGAAATCCATCGCGATATTCAGTTCTTCAGCGGAGAAGACAGCGGAAGAAGAACCTCCTGGAGAAACTGCCTTTATTTTTCTTCCCTCGGGAACCCCTCCGCCGTATTCATCAATCAGTTCAAGAAGATTTATTCCGAGGGGAAGCTCGTAAAGTCCGGGGTTGTTGACATGTCCGCTCAGCCCGAAAATCTTCGTACCGGTATTTCTGGGAGTTCCTATCGAGGCAAACCAGTCAGCCCCGTTGTTTATTATATGCGGAACGCAGGCAAGCGTCTCCACATTGTTAACTATGGTGGGACAGCCGAAAAGGCCTACCTGGGCCGGGAAAGGCGGCTTGGGTCTGGGTTCTCCTTTTTTTCCCTCTATTGACTCAAGAAGGCCGGTTTCCTCTCCGCATATATAGGCTCCGGCGCCCATATAGAGCTTCATGTCAATATCAAAGCCGCTGAGAAATATATTCCTGCCTAGATAGCCGTGCTCGTAAGCCTCATCAATAGCCTGCTGTATCCTCCTGGCTCCAAAGGGCATCTCTCCTCTTATATATATGTAGGCTTTATGTGAGCGGATAGCGTAGCAGGCGATTATTATTCCCTCGATCATCTGGTGGGGATCTCTCTCCAGAATCTCTCTGTCCTTGAAGCTTCCAGGTTCGCTTTCATCCGCATTGCAACAGAGATAAACGGGTTTTCTGGAGTCAGGAGGTATGAAGCCCCACTTTATACCCGCCGGGAAACCCGCGCCTCCCCTTCCACGCAGTCCGGATTTCTTGACCGCATCTGTTACCTCTGCAGGGGCCATGCCAAGGGCCTTTTTTAGGGCAGAATATCCCCCGGAGGACAGATATGATTCAATTGCGTGGGAGTCAGGTCTGTCGACGTAATTTCTTATGATTCTCTGCTCGGGCATTTTCCACTCCGGCTAAGGCAGTTTCCTTACGGAAAAAAGGATAAGTACGGGTAAATATTAAATGCGATTGCCTGAATTTTTCAAGGAAAAACAGAAAAAACAGAGTAGAAAAAGCTTAAGGCTCAGTTCATTGGGGAAGCACTCCCTCCAAGGAGCATGTCGGCCACATAACCCGCAAAAGACATTGAAGAGGTAAAAGCTGGCGATATCGCGTTCAGTACGTGAAGCGTATCTTTTTCCATGCAGACAATATAGTCTGTAACCAGTTTTTTCTCTTTCCAGTCAACAAGCTGCGGGCGGATACCGGTTTTCCCAGAAGAAACAATATCACGGGGCAAAAGAGCGGGAACAAGTTTTCTGGCTTCGGAGTAAAAATGGCTTCCCAGATATTTTTTCGCCTCTGAGAACGCATTTGCCCTGAAACCTCTGTTATTTGTAAACATTGCCGCGTTTCTGTAGAGAAAACGAAAGGACTCAATCCCCAAGTCCTGGAAAAGTCCGTAGCTCTCCCTTCCAAGAACCGGAATGGCTGTAGGGCCGATAAAGATCCGTCCAGATGTGCTCCTTGTAAGGTGTATGCCCAGAAAGGGCATTCTCGGGTCTGGAACCGGGTAGATATTAGCGCGGACAAGGTAAGCCCTTTGCTCAGTAAGTTCTCTATAGTAACCCATAAAAGGGATAGATCTGTACCTTGAACCCAATTGAAAGTGGCCTGCCACCGTGTCCGCGTGAAGACCGGCAGCGTTTATCAGTTTCCCGTAACTTATCTCCCCCATTGTTGTAAGGGCTATGCGTCCTTTTTTCTTCCTGCCTGTAAAGGCCGTATCAAAAAACATCTGGACCGTACCGCTTCGCATGATCTTTGAGCAAAGGGATTTAAGAACGCCCACAGGGTCAAAGACCGATGTCGCTGGAGAGTATATGGCCTCCCCGAACGTGGCGGCGTGCGGCTCTATCCTCGCAAGTTCGTTTTCATCAACCAGATAGGACTCAACGCCATTTGCCCGTGCCCTGCGATGAAGTTCCCGGAGCCCTTCAAGCTTCTCCTCGGAGTCCGCAACAATAACCTTTCCGCACTCGGACATAGCGACTCCGTTTTCCAGGCAGAAGTCCCTCATCAAGCGATTGCCCTCAATGCAGTACCGCGCTCTCAGAGAATCAGGCGTGTAATAGATTCCGGCGTGAAGAACACCACTGTTTCTTCCGCTTGAGTGCACTCCCAGACTTTTTTCCTTTTCCAGAACTATGATCTTCCTGCATCCACGTTGAATAAGCTCGTTTGCGATGGCAAGACCCACAATTCCCCCACCAACTATGAGAAAATCACACTTTTTTTTCATTACTAAAACCGTTTTTACCTTTTTGATGCCAGCTTTCTAACAAATCTGACATAAATCAGGTATGATAATCTTTTTAATAACATTAATGAAATGAGCAGGAAATTTAAAGCAGGTCAAAATGCGGTGTACCCTGTGCACGGCGTGGTTGAGGTTCAGGGGGTTGAAGAAAAGGAGATACTGGGTTCGAGGAAGTCCTTTTACATACTCAACGTTCTTGAAAACAACGTAAAACTGATGGTACCCACGGACAATGTGGAATCTGTTGGTTTACGGCCCATTGTACCGAAAAAAGAAGTAAAGAAAATCCTTAACATACTGAAAGAGGAAAACGGCGAGATACCAAAACTGGGTGTCCAGAGCTGGAATAAGAGATACAAAGAGTATGCCGACAAGGTTAAAAGCGGCGACATATATGAAATAGCCAGTGTGCTGAGGGATATACACCACTTAAAAAAGGTGAAAAATCTGTCTTTTGGCGAGAAAAGAATAATGGAAAACGCCTTGTCTCATGTAGTCAAAGAACTCTCCATAGCGCTCAGAAAAAAAGAGGGAGAAGTAAGCAGCCAGATAGAAGAAATCTTCGCCTGATTATTCTTCCTCAAGAATATCCCTTCCATCAACTCCCGGGGGAACTTCAAGTCCAAGATAACGGACGATGCTCGGGAAGATATCCGCAGTCCGTGCGTAGTCATACTTGGAACGTCGGCTTATAAGGACAGGAACCACCATGTGTTCTTTGTGCAGTGAGCCATGGGAACCGTGGTGTTCAGGGTTCTCATGTGTGGCCCTAAGATCATAGCCCGGTCTGGCACTCACCACCACATCGCCGGTCCTTGGCGACTCAAAAAGCTGGAGGATCTGCAGAGGAGCATCAGGATAGTCAGAGTCGATTGTGAGTTGGAGCAACTCCTGAATATCTATCCTCTCCCGGGAAAAACCGTAGCCGAGCGGGTCACCCGAAACATTGCGGTAGCAGACAGAACCCTCCCCGTCCATACTCACAAGGGCTTCTCCATCCTGATTCATTATCTTCACTTCTCTTCTCATATCACTGGTTCTAGCACAGACAATATCTACTTCCGGGCGGCAGCGCAGGTCCTCCACTACATCAGTTATCTCTTCGCAAAGCGTATGTCTTTTCCATCCGTCAGAATTTTTAAAATAGTAATGCGCCATAGAGTTTCCCGAAACCATGACTGATGAATCAGCATCAAGGAAATGCCTCAGAACATTTGTATAGTAAAGAGGTCTGAGACCCCGTCTTCTGAGAAAACCCAAGGAATCAAAATGAGAATGCGTGGACGTAAGGCCGTGATCGCTTCCAACAATGAAAAGCGTCTCGCTGAGTTCCCCACGCTGTTCTATCCGTCGCGCGACCTTACCCACGTAGCGATCAAGCCTCGCATAAGATTCCATAACCTTGCCGTGAAACGGATGGTAGCGGTGGGAGTAGGCGTCTATGCCGGGAAAAACACAGAAAACAAAACGCGGAGAAGCTTCAAGGGATTCAAGGAGAATTTTTCCCGCCACATCTTCAACGCTATTACTTCTGTCAGTGAAGTGACTTTTAACAACCAGATAGTACTTAAGGTACCTAGTCTTGTTGTTCCCCCGAGGATGTATATCCGGGGTTATCTCATTAAGTATGCTTACGCTTCCCGGCACCATGCCGAAGAGTGTCGGGGAATCGCACTCTATGTCCCGGTTGATAAGAAACGACTGGGGACCCGCATAGCTTCTGAATCTGCGCAGGGAAAAAGGGTTTGTCTCATAATACCTTCTGTCAAACCACCTTATACCTGGAAGATTACACCTGCCCGGGAACCTGCCCAGAAGGTAGGGTGTATATGCGGGACCCGTAGTTGAAGGGAAAACAGTGACTGCCTTAAGTAATTCTCCGGGTTCCACAATATATTTCTGTATATTATCAAGGTCACCTCTTCTGATAAGTTCGGTAAAAACGTCAAGCCTCGCTCCATCGGCAAGAAAGAAAATGCACTTTCTCTCACTCATCAGAAGCTCCCAGAAAAGTATTTGTCATGAATCTGCCTGATATCCTCCGTCACGCACATATATTCATCCTTAAGGAAATCTCCCTTGCCACCGAAACCAAATTCAACTGCCATGCGTTCAAAATCATCCTGCGTAATCTCATTTTTTGCCCTCTCGTTGAGCAGACTCAGCATGTTGCCCATTCTCCTGAGAAACAGGTAACCTCCGGCAAGGGTCTCAGACTCTGTACTTTCAATAAGACCGCAGCGTCCAAGTGAGCGGATAGCTTCCATTGTGTTTACGGTCCTCAATTCTGGATTCTCCCCTCCATAGGCAAGCTGAAGCATCTGTACCAAGAACTCAATGTCTACAAGACCTCCCCTTCCTGTTTTAAGGTTGAATCTCGATTCCGTCTCGCTTGCAAGCTCTTTTTCAATTCTCCCGCGAAGCCTGTAAATCTCCTCCCGGAAATCCGGAGGAAGCTTATTTGAATAAACGAAATCCTCAATGACTTTCATCACCTTCTCGCCGAGTGCGCGATTGCCCGCGACCGCCCTGGCCTTTACAAGAGCCTGTTTCTCCCAGATCTGCGCACTTGTCTTGTGGTACTCCTCAAAGACCTCAAGCGAGGAGACAAGAGCCCCCGATTTTCCCGACGGCCGCAGTTCTAAATCTACCTTGTAACAGAAACTCTCGGAGGTGTAAACCGAAAGATTGGATATGAATCTCTGACCGCACTTGGAGAAAAGCTCGTGGTCTTCTCCCTCATAAATAAAAATTATGTCAAGGTCAGAAGCATAGCTCATCTCCCATCCTCCCAGCTTGCCAAGTCCCAAAACAACCATGTTATCAAGGAGTTTTC
>JAPOSJ010000144.1 GCA_026709745.1 Candidatus Dadabacteria bacterium
CCCGCAACAGCTATTTCTCCTTTCTGCTTCAGAAATTCGACAACTTTCGAAGCAAAATCAACGGACCGGAACATGCCTCTACTGTCGGGATGGTTTTTTACAGCCTTATCTTCTTCCTGATTGTAGAGACTCACGAGAAGCGAAGCCTCGGCAAAATTCATTCTTTGTTTCCTTTTTTCTCTCATTATACCAAAAAGTCCCCTTCTGGGAGCAAGGAGAAAAACACCGAGAAAAAATACACCGCACACAGAGGCTATTGAACCTGCTATGTTAACATCAAGCCAGTTTGCTACCCAGAAACCCGAAATTGCCGTCGAAACACCGAAGACCACGCTGAGCAGAATCATCCTGAAAAGTGAGTCAGTAAGAAGGTAGGCACAGCAGGGAGGAATGACTATAAGGGCGATAACAAGTATTGAACCCACGGCGTCAAAAGCTCCCACGCATGTAAGCGACACGATAGCCATAAGCAGATAGTGAATCAGCCGCGGACGAAATCCCATTGACGAGGCAAAAGTCTCATCAAAGGTAGATACCTTAAGCTCTTTGTAGAAAAGGGAGATAAAGACCAGACTCAGAATAAAAATCGAACCCATCATGTAAGCCGATTCTGGTCCTAGGTCCATCCCAGAGAAAATTAACCGATTAAAAGGAGCAAAAGCTATTTCTCCGAGAAGCACGGAGTGGGTATCAATATGAACGTTTTGTGCATATCTTGAAAGCAGTATGACCGCCACACTGAAAAGAAACGGGTAGACCATTGCTATTGATGCATCCTTTTTCACCAGCCTTGCACGATTAACTGCTTCTACTAGTGAAATCGCAAGCACACCGCTTGCGGCAGCCCCTATTATGAGAAACGGCGATGACAGATCTTTTATGATAAAAAAAGCGAGTATTATGCCCAGCAGGATGGAATGGCTTATCGCATCGGTCATCATGGACATTCTTCTCAGAACAAGAAAAGTTCCAGGTACCGCACATGATGCCGCAACTATGATCGCAACAAGCTGTATATCAAACTGATGAGGGCTCATTCGCTTTTCTCGTGCGGAGAAAGTTTCGCCGCCTCTCGAATTCCGCTGGCGGTGAGACGCCAGTTATCTTGTCCCATATTTTCCACATATCCGGCTTCCTGCAGTTTCAATAGACTTCTCTCGACGTTAAACCTTTTACCGCTTCCAAGAGCAATCAGTCTTCGGGAATGTGCATAACCGGGGTCGTCATGTTCAAGTGCAAGATCATGCAGGGCTTTTAGTACGTAATCCTTTTTTATCTCTCTTCTGCTCCTAGCGTCTTTAAATCTTAGAGTGAAAAATCCGTTCGGAGAGAAAAGAACAGAAAAAAAGGCGATGAGGCTGACGCAGACTATAACAGCAGGTCCGGTCGGTACATTCTCAAGCCCAGCACTCAACGCAACACCCGTTACTCCGGAAACAGTAGCTATAAAGGCCGCAAGAATCACCATTGATCCCATATTTCCGGTCCACTGCCTGGCGGCAACCGCGGGGGCAATCAGCATTGAACTCATAAGTACAACCCCAACTGTCTGAAGCCCTATCACTATAGCTGAAACTATCACGGCCGTAACGAGCAAATCCAAGGTTTTCATGGAAAAACCCATTGTGCCTCCGAAGTCCGGATCAAAGCATAGAAGCTTGAACTCTTTCCAGAAAAGCGCCACTGTAAGAAGAGAAGCCAAACCTACAATTGCTATGATCAGAACGTCTTTTTCAACAAGAGCTTCCGCCTGACCAAAAAGGAACTTATCAAGCCCGGCCTGATTGGCATCGGGCATTTTCTGCGCATAGGTAAGAAGGACGAGACCAAGCCCGAAAAAAACAGAAAGCGCCATTCCCATAGCACTGTCGGTCTTTATCCTTGAGTTGGCGGTAACGAGGTTGATCAGGAAAACCGCCAGAATGGCTGAGAGCACAGCTCCGACAAAGATAGGTATCTGTTCCTTAACCCCCATTGCGATGAAGGCAAGTACTATTCCAGGAAGTGCCGCGTGCGACATGACGTCGCCCACGAGGCTTTGTTTTCTAAGCACAGCGTATGAACCCACCACCCCGCTTACGATTCCAAGGGACGCAGCCCCAGAAATAATGGTTCTGGCTGTGTAGTCAGAGAAAAGCTCAGTCGCAAATTCAAGCATCAAACCGCCCTTGCAACTGATTTTCTTTCAGGGAAAAAAGATGCCTTGCCTCCATAGGCTTTGATTAGATTCTCCGAATTGAAAACCTCATTCACTTTTCCCGAATCCACAAGGCCCACGTTCATGATGACAACCCGTTCATAATATTCGGAAACGGTGTTAAGATCGTGATGAACTGCAAGCACCGTTTTGCCTCCGGCAACAAGTTCCTTAAGTATTCTGACTATCGCTTTTTCTGTCGTGGCATCAACTCCCTGAAAAGGTTCATCAAGCAGATAGACTGATGCACTCTGAACAAGAGCTCTCGCAAGAAAGACTCTCTGCTGCTGTCCTCCCGAAAGCTGGCTTATCTGCCTCTGGGCAAATTCAAGCATGCCGACTTTTTCAAGCGCGCCAAGAGCCCTTTCATGTTCTTTTCTTCCCGGACGTCGTATCCAGCCGAGATCCCCGTAACTCCCCATCTTCACCGTATCCACTACGGAAGTGGGAAAATCCCAGTCCACAGAACCTCTCTGGGGAACATAACTGACTTCCTTTCTCTGTTTCTCGTAAGGCTTGCCGTAAATTGAGATCACTCCTGCGACCCGGGGAACAAGTCCCTGTATGGATTTTATGAGAGTCGTCTTGCCGGCACCGTTCGGCCCGATAATGCCTACCATAGTGCCCTTCGGTATATCAATATCTATATCCCAGAGAACGGTCTTCTCACCATAGGCAACGGTAAGGTCCGTAACTCGGATTGCTGAAGCGGTCATATTTTGTTCCGCGCCGTTCATCACCCGTCTCCGGTGGTTTTGGAATCAGCAACCTTAATATCGCGGGCAAGGGATTCAACTATCGTGTCCACATTGCTTCTGAACATGCCTACGTATGTGCCCTCCTGCGTTTCAGGACTGCCCATTGAGTCCGAGTAGAGACTGCCACCTATACGGACATCGAAACCTCTTGCCTTTACCGAAGCCTGAAGAGCACGCATATATCTGGGAGAGATAGAAGTTTCAACGAAAACTGCCGGAATCCTGCGTTCGACAATCATCCTAGAGAGATTCCTTATATCCGCGACACTTGCTTCGGAATCAGTGCTTATACCTTGAAGCCCAACCACTTCAAACCCGTAACCCTTTCCAAAATAATTAAACGCGTCATGGGCCGTTACAAGTACCCTTCTTTCAGACCGCAGCGATGATACTCTTTTCTTTACGTAAGCCTGGAGCAGATTAAGCTCCTCTAAATAGGATTTCGTGTTGTGCTCATAAATACGGGCGTTTTGTGGATCGTAGAATGAGAACGCCTGCTTTACAACTTTGGCCGCATTTTTCCACAAAACGACGTCAAACCAGATATGCGGATCGTAATATCCCTCGTACTCCTCAGAAGGTAAAAGCAGGGATTCGTCAACCCCCTCGGCAACACCCACGGTGAATATACCGCTCTTCCTCATCTGCCCCAGTACATCTGCAATTTTCCCCTCAAGATTGAGTCCGTTATAGAAAATCATGTCGGCCCCCGCAAGCTTTCCTACATCCCCTGCACTTGCTTTGTAGAGGTGAGGATCGACTCCCGCTCCCATAAGTGAGGTGACCTCCGCTTTTTCCCCGGCAATGTTTCTCACCAGATCCCCGATCATTGCCGTGGTCGTAACCACTTTTATCTTACCTTCTCTTTTCACGCTTCCGCTGCTCTCTGTGCAGGCCGCACAGAACACAAGCAGTGCGAAAATCAGAAAAAATCTTATGCTCACTATGGTTCTTATTTTCTCCCTCTCTCAGTTGTTCGCTTTTTCAACCAGAATGTATTTGGCTGCGTTTCGCCCTATTGAATATTCCTTCCCGGTCATCTCAACTATTATGGGCCCCTTAAAAGGCTGTTTTGATAGAACGGTCATTTCGGTTTCCGGATATAGACCTATAGTGCCTAAGTATCGAAGCAGTTCCGGGTCATGGTCGCTTACCTCAACCACTTTAACCAGAGTGTCCGGTTCCACGTCCACAAGAGCGTCGCACTGTCTCACGATCATCGTTCCGTCTCGGCGCGGAATAGGTGAACCGTGGGGGTCTATGACTGGATAACCAAGAAACCTGTCGATCCTGTCTTCAAGGTCTTCTGAGAGCACATGTTCCCATTTCTCCGCTTCTTGATGCACCTGGTCCCAGGGAACGCCAAGCGCCTCTTTGAGGTAAAGCTCGATAAGCCTGTGATGCCTGATTATTTCAAGGGCTATCTTTCTGCCTGCGGAAGTAAGTTTTACTCCCTGATAGCGTTTGTGGGTTATAAGACTTTTTTCAGAGAGCTTCTTTATCATGCTTGTTACTGAAGCCGGAGACACGCCCAGTTTCTCTGAAAGCGCGTTGGTTGAAACCTTTCCCTCGGAAGTCTCAACCTCGTAGATGGCCTTTAGGTAATCCTCTATAGACTGTGAAAGCAGCTTTTTTCTCTCCCTGTATGAAGTTAAAAGCGTTTAAAATTAAAACAGATAAAATTTTTATTTTAGCCTTGTCTAAATTGCTTTTTAATTTTAGCAAAAACAAATCCACTGTCAAGAAAAACAAAAGGTTTCAGAAAAAAGCGCTTATGGCTTACAATAAACCTCATGAAAAAAGCCCGCAGAAGAAGAGAAAGAGTTTTCCTTCGCCGTCTGACTTTTCTCTTTGTTTCTTTGTTTTTCTTCTTCTCATGTTCAGAAGTGCAGAATTCAGGAAATACCCCTGAGACATCCCCTAGTTACTCTTACACTGGCGTACCTCAAAAAGCAGTTCCGGAAAACTATGCCCTTCAGCCTCAAAATGCCTTTACGGTGCTGAACTCCTTTCCCCATGACCCGTCCGCATTCACCCAGGGTCTTGTCTACAGAGACGGTTTTCTCTATGAAAGTACCGGCCTTTACGGAAAGTCGTTCCTAAAAAGAAGCAATCCGGCCACTGGAAAGGTTCTCGTTAAAACAAACCTATCGCGAAAATTTTTCGGAGAAGGCATTACAATAATGGGCAATAGGATATATCAGCTCACCTGGAAATCTGGTCAGGGCTTCATATATGAGAGGGAAAGTCTGAAACGATTGGGGTCATTCACCTATTTAACGGAGGGCTGGGGACTTACAGATGACAGAACTCAGCTTATAATGAGCGACGGGACTGAAAAACTTTACTTTCTCTCCCCCGAAAACTTTAATGTGACAAGAGTCCTGACAGTAAAGGAAAACGGGGTGCCGGTTGCAAAGCTTAACGAACTTGAATACGCAGAAGGAAAGATATACTGCAACATATGGCATTCAGACGATATAGTCGTTGTAGATCCCGAAAGCGGAGCTGTGGAAAAACGGATAAACCTAGGGCAATTAAGAGAAAGGCTCAGCCTTGCGGACAGGGCCGGGGTACTGAACGGAATAGCGTGGAGACCTTCTTCAGGAACATTTTTCGTTACGGGAAAAAACTGGTCAGAGGTTTTCGAGA
>JAPOSJ010000078.1 GCA_026709745.1 Candidatus Dadabacteria bacterium
GTTTCCGTACTGAAGCCCTACACTGAGCAGGTTGCGTGCTCCCCTTATGGTTCTTGGGGCAGCCTCAAGAAGGATCAGTCCGTCTGCGTCTTCCTTAGTATAGGTAAGGCGAGGGAACTCTCTTCCAAGCTGATTTTCCTCTCCGGCCTTCTCCCAGACTGGTCTTATTATATGTACCATCTTCCAGTGGGCTACCCACTTGCCGCTTGCCCCTTCTTTCTGTTCGCGGACCGCTCCTGCGTAGGCCTTCTCCATGCTGCTTTCGACGCCTTCTTCGGATCCCACGGGTATGTTAGGTTCCATGCCTCCCTGCCAGAGTGCGAAATTACCATTTATATCCGGTGTGTTCACCGCCCTTCTCACGCGGTCCTCATAGTTTCTCATGTAGCCGTAAGTCATAGTTATCGATTCTATGTTGGGATTGATGAAATCCCTGTCCCATGCAATCGCGTCGGAGACGCTGTTTATATAATCCCACCTGCCTGTGTTAAATCCGACGAAGTGTTTCGCCAGAGCTGCTCTTATTTCCATCAGCTGGAATGTTTCCTCAAGCTGCTCTATAAGCACGTATACCTTTATCGTGCCTTCGGGAAGCCCGATATGGCCCTCAAGAGCACTTAGCATCTCGTTCCAAAGAGCTGCTTCCTCTGCGGTCTGTATCTTCGGCAGGTAAAGGACTATGGATGAGTTTCTTTTCGCAAGTTCCTTGTAGTTGTTGACCACAAACAGTGTCATATCAGCTACGGAGGCTGAAAGAGCAACCCCGTCTGAGTCGCGTATGTGCCGGTCGTCAAGGTGAAGTCCTCTCGCCCGGAAAATGACGGTGGTAAAGTCAAGCTGCTTTTTCCAGTCATCGATTATATTGTGTCCGAAAAACTCCTGCCCCCATTTGTTCATCTGCCCCGCCACTACCTCTGCAGTTTTCATGAAAACCTTATCTCTAGAGATGGCGAGCTTGAGGTTTCGCTGGTTGTCAAGAGACATGGTCGAAATCTGCCCTAGTGCGTCTTCTCCATCAAACATCCAGCCGTCGGCTCCAGAGAGAAGAGCGTAGGCGACATTTCTTATGCTGTTCTCAACTGGGGAGTTTGGTTTTGCCGCCGGGCCTGTTCCCTGTATCCACTGTCTTTTGAGATCGTGGGGAATCTCAGGTCCTTCGAATTTCCCATCCCTTGCGTCCTGGACCTTTATATTGGTGCGTGGGATAAGAGAATCCGGATCAAGAAAAGTTATTCTTTCACTGGTTTCATAGCGCCTTTTTCTTCTCTGAGTCCTTTTTTCCATGAGAGCCTTCTGCTCACTGTTGAAGCGCGCCATGAATTCAAGAGCCTCTAGTGCCTCGGTCGTGTACACGTCCCCATAGTCTTGCTCGATGTTATCTCTTATGTGCAGTGTGGTGCCCATTTGGTTATTCACTCCTCGGATGCCTGTTATAATTGAATAAAAACAGCCTATTATAAATAAGTTCTCGATTAAATCAAATGTACCGGTCAAGCCCTTCTGGCATCGGGAGAAAGGGCGGTTTTCAGCTTTGAGCAGACATGTGCACCGCCTGCTTGAACCACTTAATTCAATCAAATGAAGCAGACAGTGTCTTAACCTGGACCGTGAATATATCCGTCTCTTGATACTGCCGATGTTATACTGAGGAGGTGATGTGTCTTAAAGTAGTCCCAGAGATACGTCTCATGGTTTTTCCGGGCGGCTGAAGATCGTTACGGGCAATTTGTCCAGGAGGCCATATGGCAGGCGCCGATAATAAAATTACAGTATTCCGAGATCCCGGTGCGCCATTATCCAGTTGTGCTTGGGCCTTCGGAGATCGGTAAGTTCTGCTTTTGTTTACTCAGTGTTCCTGGCCTTGCTTTCTCGAGACTATCTGGACGGACGGTCCACTGCTTACGGAGAACAATACAACCAGATACTTCAGAATTTTTGTTGTAAATACCTTGGAAAATAATAAGGAATTTAGGTTTCTCAGGGGCTTGCCCCCCCCCTATTGTTTGTGTGATAATGCTTATGGAACATTAAAACGGGGGGAAATTATGAAACATCTAATCTTAACAGTTCTGTTCGTTGTAGTAAGCGGGTTTGTCACTGCTTGTGGAGGTGACGGCAGTGATTCCGATGGTGAAAATTCAGCCTCGCAAGACAACCTTTGCTTACTTGGGAATATAGAGTTACCTGACGGAACTAATCCGAATGAATTCGTGACACCGGAGGGGTATCGCTGGTTATGCAATGACGGAGATGCTTTTAGAATTTACTCTAACGGTATGCTCGAAGTGATTCTCGGCACCCAATCTCTTGCTGAAAGCCGGTTTTATTTTAGCAGCTGTCCTGGAGATTCGAAAGAGGAGGAAATTGGAGAATGGGTTGTATTAGATTCACCAAGGCATTTCTGTTTCAAATTTGAAGAAGCTCAACCAGGGGCCTATCAGTGCCGGGAAATTATTAATCTTGATCCGGGTGTTAGTGTTTAGTTTATCCGCTCCGGTTGGATATGATGAGGATGGTATTATCGATGACCGTGAGGATAGTCCAGTAGATTGCGATCTAGTGGAAGAGTGATGTAATTATGAAACATTATTAAAGTAGATTTTCGCTGAAGACTGAGAGAGTGATTGCGAATGAGAGAATATTTTCAGCGTGGCAGTTTCATCTATGGGTCAACCAAATCGGCACCTATCTAGTATTGCGGAACTCATACTTATTGCGAGTTACAATAGCGAGTCCATGAAGAACAACGGTGCCTGCAATCATTGCTTCTGGCACCTTCCGTTCTCCCTAACGGGAATTAACTGCCTTGATGGACTTGTTTAATGTAATCCGTCTCAATCAGTGACCTAGGTGCACCGCACTTCCCGCAACCCTATCCCGCTTCTTCTTTGACTTGGTAAGATAGATTTTCACCTGCGGAAACTACCGAGCTTAAGCTGTTGTGAGCGTTATTACAGACTGTTGAGACATACATCATTACGATAGTTTCCAGGCAATTTCAGATACGAGATTATGCTGCTGTCAACGCCTGAAAGGAGACAACAATTCCCAACATTTTTTCTTTGTCCTGTATGCGCAATAGAGTAACAGAGCAATTTGTCTACTTGTTAGTTAGCCGGTAGATTAAAACCTTTTTAGAGCAAAATACTTAAGATTCTTATGGTGGGTGTAGCTCAGCCCGGTTAGAGCACTTGGTTGTGGCCCAAGAGGTCGCCGGTTCAAATCCGGTCATCCACCCCATTCTCTGGAAGGCGGCACAAAAATATGGGACTTCGATGCGGAATAGTGGGACTCCCGAATGTCGGGAAGTCTACACTTTTCAACGCCCTTACAAACGCAGGCGCGGAGGCTTCCAATTTCCCTTTCTGTACTATAGATCCCAACATAGGCGTGGTAGGCGTTCCAGATCCTAGGCTTAGCGTCCTCTCGGATATAGTGAAGCCTGGTAAAACCACTAAGACGAGTCTTGAAGTAGTCGACATTGCGGGCCTTGTGAAGGGGGCTTCTGAGGGAAAGGGCAGGGGAAACGCTTTTTTGTCCCATATAAGGCAAGTGGATCTGATACTGCATGTCGTAAGGTGTTTTGAGGATGAAAATGTAGTACATGTGGAGGATGGGGTTGATGCCATCCGAGATATACGCACCATTGAGGATGAGCTTATTCTCAAGGATCTTGAGACGGTTGAGAAACGGGAGGAGAAGCTCCTAAATCAGGCCAAGGGCAGGGACAAGGAGGTAATCAGGGATCTTGAGACGGTGAGGGCACTTCGGGAGTTCATCGAGACAGGCCGTCGCGCACGAGATTTTCCGCACTCAGAAGCAATCGGAGATGTTTTAAGGGACCTTTTTCTCCTGAGCGAAAAGCCCGTTATATACGTCTGCAATGTTTCCGAAGATGAGGTTTCAGGGGCGCAGAAAAATGCCGAAGTACCTAGGGTAAGGGAGTATGCGGAGCGCTCAGGAGATGAAGTCATTATCGTTTCAGCCAGGATAGAAGCTGAGATATCAGAACTTGAGGGTGATGAAAGGGAAGCTTTTCTGGGAGAACTTGGGCTAAGCGATTCCGGCCTTAATAGGCTTGTTAACTGCACGTACTCAAATCTCGGACTTATCACCTATTTCACCGTAGGACCCAAGGAAGTCAGAGCTTGGACAATAAGGCGTGGTACAAAGGCTCCCCAGGCTGCGGGGGTCATTCACACCGATTTTGAAAGGGGATTTATAAGGGCCGAGACCATATCCTACGATGATTACGTAACCGAAGGTTCAGAACATATGGCTAGAGAAGCCGGAAAGATGAGACTTGAAGGAAAAGATTACGAGGTCTGCGACGGGGACGTGATGTTTTTCAGGTTCAACGTCTGAGTTACCTGAACAGTAAAGTCTTCAGATAATCGTCTGTGGACTCAACTTCTTTGAGCAACGCCCTGTGCTGCTTGTCTGTCCTGTCAAAAACCATAAGTCATATGCCTGATTGACACACAAACCAAGCTGTTTTCTGCGTTACATCCAGGTCCCAAACAAGTTTGCAGATGGATACACCGTGTATAATTTAGTTGTTTTGTTGCATTTTTGCTTTAGAGTGCCAGAGATTTCCTTGCATGTACTGATTACAGACGAGGAGTTTAACGCCATATATTCGCCATTTCCTGCGGAACTCTTAACCTATGACCGAAAAACTCAATCTGAGTAAGCTTGAATCCTTCCTTTGGGAAACTGCTGATATCCTGAGGGGTAATATGGATGCCTCCGAGTTTAAGGATTACATCTTCGGTATGCTTTTCCTGAAGCGTCTTTCGGACGTGTTTGAAGCCGATCAAGAGCAGATCATTGAACATTATTTGTCCATTGGTAAATCCCGGGAAGATGCAGAACGTCTGGCACAGGATGAAGATGAATACAAGATTTTTTTCGTTCCCGAACGTGCCAGGTGGTCTAAACTCAAAGATCTCAAGCACGATATCGGGTCTGAACTTAATAAGGCAACCGAATCGATAGAAGAATACAACCCATCACTTGAAGGTGTACTGGGTTCCGTCGACTTCAACAGAAAGGACAAACTTTCAGATAATGAACTTCGCGAACTCCTGTCCCACTTTTCGAAGTACAGGCTCCGCAACGAGGATTTTGAATCCCCAGATATGCTGGGCAGCGCGTATGAGTACCTGATCAAACAGTTTGCTGACTCTGCAGGAAAAAAAGGAGGGGAATTCTATACCCCAAGCGAAGTAGTATGGCTTCTTGTTTCACTCCTAGAACCCACCGCAGGCATGAAAATCTACGATCCCACCGTAGGTTCCGGCGGAATGCTGATACAGACCCGTAACTATCTTGCTGAGCATTGCGAGAACCCCAAGAATCTGTCTCTTTATGGTCAGGAGAAAAATCTCAATACTTGGGCAATATGCAAGATGAACATGTTTCTCCATGGTGTTTTCAATGCCGATATACGTAAAGGAGATACATTGAGGGACCCGCAGCATACCTCTGGTGGGGAACTGATGGTCTTTGACCGTGAGATTGCGAATCCACCTTTTTCACTTAAGAAATGGGGCAAGGATGTTGCCTATAATGATCCTTATGGTCTTTATCCATATGGTAC
>JAPOSJ010000182.1 GCA_026709745.1 Candidatus Dadabacteria bacterium
GGATTCCAGTTCTTAAGCACTACAAGGGAGTTTGCCATGTCTACGTTGATCAGCACGCGGATCTGGAAATGGCCAGAGAAATCTGCCGAAACGCAAAAGTACAGAGACCAGGTGTATGCAACTCTATGGAAACTATGTTGGTTCATAGCTCTGTAGCCAAGGACTTTCTTCCTGATGCGATAAAAAGACTTGAGTCAGAAGGTGTCACAGTAAAGGGCTGCGAGAACACCAGAAAACTTGTTCCTCACTTAGCCCCTGCGGCGGAGGAAGACTGGTATGAAGAGTATCTAGACCTTGTTTTAAACGTAAGGATCGTCGCAACCATTGACGAGGCGATAAACCATATACAGACTTATGGCTCCATGCACACCGATGCGATAGTTACAGAGGACCCTGAAAGCTCCGAGAAGTTCGTAAGGGAAGTGGATTCCTCTGCCGTCATGGTCAACACGTCGACTAGGTTCAATGACGGCTACGAGCTGGGTTTAGGTGCAGAAATCGGCATAAGCACTTCAAAGCTGCATGCGTTTGGCCCAATGGGTCTTGAGGAACTGACCACTTCAAAATTCGTGGTAAGAGGGAAGGGGCAGGTAAGGAATTGAACCTCACCGCTGTGCGGGGAATTTCCCGGCCGTGCGCGGCTGATGCTGGAAAGACAGATGCTTGTTGAGCTCAGGCTTAAAAATTTCGCCATAATAGACGAAATTTCTATCAGTTTTGGTGAAAACCTGAACATAATTACTGGGGAAACTGGAACGGGAAAATCTCTCATTGTTGACGCCATAAACATAATCCTCGGCGACAGGTTTATCGTCGACCACGTTAAATCAGAGGAAAAACAGACATCAATAGAAGCGCTTTTTGAAGTGGGAGATGACTACAGTATCAAGGAGAGGCTCGAGCGGCTTGGTATAGGGGACTCCGATGGAGAACTTGTAATAAAAAGGGTTTTTAACCCGGGTGGAAAGAACAGGATATATGTAAATGGTTCAATTGTGACACTCGGGACGCTTTCAGAGATAACCGACGGACTCGTTAACATGTTCGGACAGCATGAACATCAGAGTCTTCTGAAAAAAAGCAATTATCTAAACTATATTGATGCTTTTTCTGAACTTGAACCTGAACTTTCTGAATACAAAGTTTCCTACGCGGAACTCAGGAATTTGGAGAGCGAAATTGAATCTCTGAGGAAACGGGAGCAAGAAGGGGCGCAGAGGTGTGATTATCTGAGATTTCAAGTAGAGGAAATAAAAAAAGTCTCCCCTGTCCCTAGGGAAGATTCAGAGCTTGAGGCGCAGAGGATAAGGCTTGAGAATTCTGAGAGATTCTCTTCCTCTCTCGCCGCAGCAATGGAGCTTGTGTATGAGGGAGAGAACTCGGCGACAGGCTCTCTTAAAGAGTCACTTTCTCATCTGGAAAAAATCTGTGAACTTGATCACTCTCTGGGGGAATTTCGCGACAGAATTGCATCCATACTCATAGAAACAGAGGATATTTTTTACTCTCTGAGTCAGTTTGCGAGAAATATAGAGCATAACCCGCAGAGACTTGAAGAAGTACTCTTGAGGCTTGAAGAGATAAGTAGGATTAAGAGAAAGCACGGAGATTCAATTGAGGAAATAATAGCTAAACAGCACAGGATCGAATCAGAACTTGAAGGTTTTGAGAATTCAGCCGGGATTCTTGAGGAACTCGGGCAAAGGAGAGATTCCTTGAGAGGTGAGGTTATAGAGGCGGCGGCCTCAATATCAGCTGCAAGAAGGGCGGGATCCGAGCGGATTCAAGAACTTTTCTCTGGGGAGGCCGAGTCAGTAGGGCTTAAGAACTCCCGTTTCGAGGTGGAACTTGAACAAAAGGATCTCTCAGAAGACGGTGCGGACAGAGTACAGTTTCTTTTTTCCGCAAACCCCGGCCAGTTCCCCAAGCCAGTTAACAGGGTGGCTTCCGGCGGAGAGCTGTCGAGAATAATGCTTCTTCTTAAGAGTTTTATTTCCATGAGTGATCCCGGTTCGATTTTTATATTCGATGAAGTGGATGCCGGTATAGGTGGGGCCGTGGCCGAGAGCATAGGGAAAAAGATAAAGAACCTGTCACGTCAAAGCCAGGTCGTGTGCATAACCCACCTTCCTCAGGTTGCGAAATTCGCCGATACGCACCTTCTGGTCGTAAAACGGTTCGACGAGGGTGCGACGACGGATGTCTCTGTCGACTCTCTTGATAACGAGCAGAGAGTTTCTGAAATTGCTAAGATGCTTGCCGGAGAGAGCGTTTCTGAAAAGACTTTCGAAGTTGCACGAGAGATGATCAGACATACCAGTGGCAGCGACTTATAAAAACAGATGCATCCCGGTTTAGGGGAAAGATACGGTTTCTATTCCGTGCGGAATAAGGTCTAGTTGATTGTATTTGCCTGATAGAAACAGAAAACCACTGCGGTGATAACAGTTGTCCAGAGTCCGTTTTTGTCTCCGGTGGCAGTCTGTGTTATGTTCCTGCTTTTTACCTTGTGCCCGCTTATTTCCCATATGTCTTTCTGCTCGTCGTAACTTTTATCTGGATCAAAAGGGGCGTTAAGGGTGGTAGCGAGCATATAGGCGGCAAGATCCTCTGCGTATTCTCCCGCTAGGGTTTCTTTCTGTCCGTAGCTGTGATGTTCCGAGATATATCCGTGGTGAGACTTGTCTTTTGGGATTGCAAGACCCGTGGACGCGGCGATCAGTCTGCTGGGCTCATTTGTGGAATTCTCACTCATTACCACGAACACTATCTGCCCGGAGGAAAGCATTGTGAGTCCCTGATTTCTGCTTACAAGCTGGCATCCAGGGGGGAAAATGCTTGAAACCTTGACCAGATTAAACTGCGCAATGCCCGCATCTCTTAAGGCAAGTTCGAAGCTTGAGAGTTTTTCCTTGTGCTTACCTACTCCTTTGGTTACAAAAGCTTTTGTCGGTATCAATTCACCATATTCCTTAATAAATTTGCATTCAAGTTATATTTACTAGATGAGTTTGTCAACAATGTGGAGGACTGAACAATATTAGATTCGGGGCGCATGTTTCGATAGCTGGCGGAATTGAAAACGCCCCGCTGCGGGCCGCGCAGCTAGGGTGTGAATGTTTTCAGATGTTTACGCGTTCGCCGAGAGGCGGCAAACCTCCACAGCTGGAAGATCAGCTGCTTGAAGCCTTTTTTCTTAACTGCTCAGAGGCCTCTATAAGCGATTACTACGTTCACACTCCTTACTTCATAAACCTAGCTTCTGGCAAAGAGGAACTCAGAAAAAAAAGCTTGAATCTTGTAAGAGAAGAACTTCATAGATCAAGTCTCCTTGGGGTGAAGTACATGATGACCCACATAGGTAGTGCAAAGGGGATGGAGAGGGAGGTGGCTTTGGACAAAGTTGTTGATTCAATCTTAAGAATTCTCGGAAATTATGGTGGCACGACACGGCTTCTGCTTGAGAATACAGCCGGTCAAGGTGATACCATAGGGGCGAGCTTCGATGAGATTTCTCTTATACTGCGCCGTGCGGCGCATAAAAATCTCGGAGTCTGTATTGATACTGCCCACATGTTTGCTTCAGGATACGATATAAGGACCCTAGAGGGAGTGGAGAATATGGTAGAACGGATCAGTGCCGCGTTTCCTCCCGGAACCGTCAAGCTTGTTCACGCAAATGATTCCAAGGCCGAGTTTGACTCAAGCAAAGACCGCCACGAACATATAGGGCGGGGGAAAATAGGGATTGAGTGCTTCAGGGCAATGATCGGGAATCCGTTTTTCAGGAATCTTGATATGATAGTGGAGATGCCTTCTCCAGAGGTGGCGGGTGACGTGGAGCTTTTAAAGGAACTCAGGGACGCATATGTGTAGTATCAGGGAGAGAGTGAAAAACCACTTTTCCCTGTCAGCAGACCGTCAACATAAATATTGTTTTCTCTGTCAATCTCAACCCTCCCGTTTGCGATCATATCGTGGACTACAAAGGGAAATATCTTCCATTCTCCCTCCACTCTGATTTTCTCTTCCATTGCCGCTTCATCGCCGGTACTGAAGCCCTCAAGGCAGATGTCAGCTGATTGGGCAATCACGATTCCGAACCTTGTTTTGGGGTCGTTTTCGAGATAGACAGTGCATCTTATTCTCTTCTCGCCTTTCTCCAAGGCCTGTACGCACGCGCTTTTTCCTCTTACGAGGTAGGGCTTGGTAGTGTCTCCCGGGTAGAGGTTTATGACTTTGTTCGCGAATCTTTTAACAAACGGTGCGCTGAGCTTTCTTCTGTATCCGGCCAGCACTACGAGATCGGGTTCAAGAAACTGCTCGACAAGAGAGATAACTGCCAAATCGTAAAGAACTCTTCCACTCTCGTCAGAGGGATCCTTTCCGATCTCTGTGAAGAACTTCTTTGAGCTTAGGGAGGAGGTCCCGATTCTAAGGGCTTTTGCCTTTGCGATAACCGCGGCGTTGGGATCGTTTGAAAAAACATGTTCCACTGTTCCGTAGTTCTTTTGGCCATTCTTTTTGAATTCGATCTGTTTTGAGTATATTTTTCCAAAATTTGTTCCTCTGCCCGAGGCAAGCACCAGAATTTTCATCGGGCGGCGTGTATCGGAGTAAAGCGGGGTTATTTGCATTGATTTTCCTATCGTTTAATTTTTATGCCATTCCGCGCGGAGAGAGCAAGCATGGAGGAAAGAACAAACCTCATTAAGAGAATCGCCACGGCCGCTGTAGCCGTGCCGATTCTTCTTCTTATATTCTACCACGGGGGATTGTATTATCTTGCCTTTATCTGTCTTATCACGGTTCTGTGCTCCATAGAGTTTTTCACGCTTGCAGGGTCCGAAATCCGCAAGTCGAGGAGAATCTACGTCACCGCCATTTCCCTGCTCCTGGTTGTAAGCGCGTTTTTCGACTTCATAGTTATGAGCCTTTTTTTTACCTTTCTTATATTTCTTTCCATTATACTGGAGTTTCGTAAGAAGGACTTCAGCGACTGTCTGCAGGATCTGGGCATGACACTTCTGCCGCTTATATACTTCGGCTGGATGCTTGCCCACGGGGTGCTGCTGAGAAACATCTCGGATGGTGGGAATGCGGCGACCGGTTTTTTCTACACAGGTCCCGGGGATATAGGCTTCTTTCTTGTCGTGCTGGCGGTTTCCTGTACTTTTTTTAATGATGCCGGAGCGTTTTTCTTTGGCAAGAGTTTCGGGAGAAAGAAACTGGCTCACCATATAAGTTCGGGCAAGACGGTGGCAGGGCTCATTGGGGGTTTTTTTGTTTCCATCGTAAGTGCTTTTGTTGTGAATTATATTTTTGAATATCCCCTCCCGATGGCTTGGGTAGTTCTCTACGCGGTAATAATAGCTGCTGTCGCTGTCGCGGGCGACCTTTTTGAATCTACAATAAAAAGGGGAGTGGGGGTGAAGGACTCCGGTTCCCTTATTCCAGGACACGGAGGGGCACTTGATAGGTTCGACAGCCTGATATTCGTTTTCCCCTGCACATATTATGTTTCCCTGATCTTTTTCTACAGCATGGGACAGATTATCTAGGGGGGGGATGTGAAAATATCC
>JAPOSJ010000236.1 GCA_026709745.1 Candidatus Dadabacteria bacterium
TCCCTCCCTGTCCGTGTTTCTTTTGCCCGATCGGACTTCGAAAACACTTTCAAGATCCTCCAGTATTGAAATAATTATATATGAGCCGAAAGAGTCTCCCCAGACGCTTCCGATTTCCACTTCGGTGACTTGGTTTTCCCTGCTGTCATAATATCGTAGCTTTTTTCCGTCAGAGACAACGGTGTCTTTCCAAGGTTCCTCGTATTGCCACTTCATCATCGCTGGTTTTTTAAACCATACCTTCCCGGAGGAAGTGATTTTTTCTTCAAGGTCTTTTAATTGTGTTTCCTGGGCAAAAGGAAAGCTTAGGTTGTTTACCGATGAGTATTTTTCCTGAATAGCAGTTATGACCGCCGCTTCTTTTTCCTTTGTATTAGCCGGTTGTGCACCAAGAAGAAGCAATGTGCAGAGTGTTGCCGCCGCAAATATGTTTTTTTTCAATTCCGCTCACTCCTCTCGGTTTTGATCATCTCTACGTAGACTTCCCTCGGTTTGCCTGCAGCCCCCTGAGGTCCTATAAGGCCTTCTTTTTCCATTGTCTCAACAATTCTGGCCGCGCGGTTATATCCTATCTTGAGCCTTCTCTGTATCATTGAGATGGATACCTGTGCCGTTTCCGCTATTATCTCTAGGGCCGTTTCATAAAGTTCGTCTTTTTCGTACTCGCCTGCCGCCCCGCTTTCATCATCCGAGTCGTCTCTGGTTATCTCTTCTATGTAAACCGGGTTTGCCTGGGATCTCAGAAAATCAGTTACCCGTTTTCTTTCATCGTCGGATATAAGAGCACCCTGTAGTCTTATGAGATTGCTCCCCCCGGATGCGAGAAAAAGCATGTCTCCCTTTCCGAGCAGGGTCTCTGCTCCCCCGGTGTCAAGAATAATTCTTGAATCCACTTTTGAAGATACGAGAAAGGATATGCGCGCCGGGAAGTTGGCCTTTATAAGTCCCGCCACCACGTCTGCCGAGGGACGCTGGGTAGAAACTATTATATGGATTCCAGCCGCTCTGGCTTTCTGCGCGAGCCTTATTATCGAGTCTTTTACGTCACCGGGGGCAACCATCATAAGGTCTGCGAGCTCATCTATTATGACCACTATGTATGGAAGCCATCTCATCTCTTTTTCCTTGATATCAAGCGCTTCAAGATTTCTGTTGTAGCTTTCTATATCCCTTACTCCTTCTTCAGACAGCATTTTGTATCTGGAATCCATTTCTTCAACCAGCCACTTCAGGGCGGCCACGGCTTTTCTTGATTCAGTCACCACAGGGTGAAGCAGGTGGGGAATGCCTTCGTATATGGAGAGCTCGAGCATCTTCGGGTCTATCATTATCATCTTGAGTTCATAAGGTGTTGCTCCGTAAAGCAGGCTTGTGATCGCGGCGTTTAGCAACACGCTTTTTCCCGAGCCGGTTGTCCCGGCGATCATAAGGTGCGGTGCAGTCTGGAGGTTCATGTAACGCGGTCTTCCGGATATGTCTTTTCCAAGAGCGATTGTGAGCATCGATTTTTTTTGCATGAAGGCACTGCTCTCAAAAAGTTCCCTTAGCACAACAGTCTCGCGTGTTTCGTTCGGCACTTCTATTCCAACCACATCTTTGCCCGGTATAGGGGCTATTATTCTTATGCTGAAGGCCTTAAGTCCCATTGCCAGATCTCCTTCGAGGGACGCTATCTTGTTTATTTTTATTCCCGGAGCGGGCTTATACTCAAACATAGTGATAACCGGTCCGGGCCTTATTTCCATTACTTTTCCCTTTACACCGAAATCCGCGAGTTTCTGCTCAATCAGCGAGGCTTTTTGGTACATTGCCTCTTCGTCTATTTTGATTAAACTTTCCGTTTTCGGGTCAAGCAGATCAACGGGAGGGAGCGAGAAGTCAAGCCATGTGCTTTGCTGTACCGGGGTCATGGATTCGGATTTTTTCTCAGGGACCGTAGGGGTGAAGACTATCTGGGGTTCTGTGTGTGTCTGTGCCATGGATTCGGATTTCTTCTCAGCAGTGGAGGGTGTGGTTCGTTGCGGGGGCCTGCGGGGACCCTGCTGTTTTTTTTCTGCACGGCGGATATTTTCAGCGACTGTGGGTATTAACGCATTCAAGTACAAAATAATTTTTTTCAGTGCGGTGCGCAAAAGATGGATGATTTGCACTGCACGGGAGATATTGGTCTCCGTTATCATCAGCACGGAGAGAAACATGATGACCGTAGCGATAAAATATGTTCCAAGAGTGCCTGAGATATTCTGATTAAACTCTCTGGAGACTGCAAGACCTATCCATCCGCCGGCTGGAGAATAGCCCAGAAGGGAGTTCTCTGCGAAAGAGAGTCCTAAAAGTGTTGTTGAGGAGAGAAGAAAAACAACGGTAGAGAACAGCTTCCAGTATATTGTACGGGCGGACAATTTATTGAAAACTGCATATGACGAATAGAACATCAGTACGGGAAACACGAAGGAGAGTGCGCCAAAAGACATTCCAAGGGACCGTGCTGTGTAAAGCCCCGCATTTCCCATTGCATTTTTCGTGTCAATTCCAATCAGGTTGCTTGATACAAAGAGGCTTACGAAGACAAATACTGCGAGGGCGAAGAAAAAAACCGCCATCACTTCCACGAATAAATCCTTAGTGTCTCTGTCTCTGACCATTTTTATCTTCCGGAATGGTGATTCTCCTTTTTACTTTACCACTTTGTTCTGCCTGGGTAGAAACAGCAGCTTTCTAAAAAGGTATTGTAGTAAGGAAAACGTTTGATGCCTGAGCTGCCAGATCCCATGACAGCAGGGGAAATATACCGAAAAAAACCGTTGCCGTGGCAAGCACGGCGATTACAGTCCCTGAAAGCAGTTTACTGTCGCTTGCTCCGTAGCTGTCATCCCTCATGAATGCGCAGACTAGCACCTTGAGGTAGTAATATGCAGAAATCACGCTTGTTATTATCCCTATTAACGCAAGCGGTGTCATGTTGACTTCAACGGCAGCCAGAAACACTCTGTATTTACCGAAAAATCCTATGGTCGGCGGAATTCCGGCAAGCGAAAACATGAATATACCAAGTGCGAACGCTGCGGCCGGTTTCCTTCTCCAGAGTCCAGATATCTTTTCAAAAGTATCGCAGTCGTCTCCCTCCCTGCTTGCGTAGGCAAGGATTCCGAAAGCTCCGAGGTTCATAAAGGTATAGGCGAAAAGGTAATAAAGAACGTTTCCGCTTCCGACCGAAGCGTCGGAGAGAACAGCTGCCACCCCTACAAGAGCAAATCCCGCGTGTGCGATACTTGAGTAGGCAAGCATCTTCTTTACGTTTTTCTGGTATATGGCCGCTATGTTTCCAATTACCATGGTCAGCACTGCAACAATCTGCACAGCCATCGTCATATAGTTTTCAAACACCATGGCGGAGTCAACGAATATTCTCAGTACCAGTAAGAAAGCCGCTGCCTTTACCGCCACGGACATGTATCCCGTAACAGTTATAGGGGCGCCGTCGTAGATGTCTGGTACCCACTGGTGAAGCGGCACGGCCCCTATCTTGAAAATAACCCCTATGGCCACAAAAGTGGCTCCGCAGACATACATCGAGAGATTTGCCGGGTTCCTGAGAATTTCCTCTATAAAGGTAGATCCCGTGGCTCCGTAGAGAAGTGCTATCCCGAAAAGCAGCACCGCGGAAGAAAATCCTCCCAGGATAAGATATTTTATTCCTGACTCCGTTGAGTTGGCGGACCTGACTCTGAACCCCGAAAGTATGTAGACGGCGATTGACATGATTTCAAATCCGACAAAGAGTGTCATAAGTTCAACCGACGATGCAAGAATCATCATCCCGCTTGTGCAGAACAGCACAAGGGTGTAGAACTCCTCAAGCCATTGCGAGCGTTTCTCCAGGTGATCTTTTGAGAAAAGAATAGTGACAAACGCCGCCATGAGGAAAAGGGAGTTGAAATAGGCCGAGAAGGAGTCTATCACTAATGCTCCGGAAAACGCAGAACTTTCGCCGGAGAACCTGGAGAAGTTAAGGACAAATGAGAACAAGGTGGCGGAAACTGCGAGAAGGAAGAGAGACCCTGCCCATCTTTTTTTCAGAACCGGTGCACAGATGAGTATAAGCAGTCCTGCGAGTATGAGTACACACTCCGGAAGAATTGCCAGCGTACTTTCAAACAGGAGTTGGGTATTCATAGTAGTTTTTCTCTAACAATGTGAGGTTTTTTCCTCGCGCTATTCAGAATCTTCAATCAGTTCAAATTTTTTCTCTTCAAATCGTAAGCTGTGCTCGTCAATGTACCATATCCTCGCGTCGGCAAATTTCCCGCCGTTTACGGAGAAAATTATATATGCCCATCCGGGCGATGCCACCTTCCTGTCAGTTTCCGAAGGCACTGAGGGGTGATCTGGATGCGAGTGGTATATGCCGAGAATCACAAGGCCATTTCCCCTTGCCCACGAATCTGCTTCCATGTAGGAACGCGGGTCAAGCTCAAAACGGTCTTTTAACCTTGCACTGTCAATATTCCCCGTTTTCTTAAATGCTGTCTCGGATTTATCGTCAGCGACCAGATTAGTGCATTTATAGAAGTGAGTGACGGTATTTTCTTTTCCGATCATCACTCCGCATACCTCGTAGGGGTAACCGGACTCGGCATCCCGTGCCATGCCCAGATAGGCCGATCTGTATATTTTCACCACCATAATTTTTCACTCAGATATCTTCTGCCTGAGTCAGGAAGAATCGTCACGAGTACTCCTTCTTTCAGTTTCTTCGCATACTCAAGCGTCACACAGACCGCGGCTCCTCCCGAATGGCCGACGAACATTCCCTCCGCATCCATCAGGCGCTCCATCATATCGTACGCTTCCTCAGTCGAGACGAAGATGACTTCGTCGGCTGCTTTCGCGTTGTATATGCCCGGAACTATAGAAGAGGGCATGTGCTTCATTCCCTCGAGTCCGTGAAGGCTTTCCGCAGGCTGAATAGCTATTGTTTTTATTTGGGGGTTGTATTCCTTAAGCCTTTTTCCTGTTCCCATAAAGGTTCCCGATGTGCCGAGTCCTGCCAGAAAATGGGTCACTGTGCCGTTTGTCTGCTCCCAAATTTCTGGTGCCGTAGTCTCGTAGTGGGCAAGAAGGTTATTTGAGTTATTGTACTGATCTGGCATGAAATATTTCCCCGGATTTTCTTCTTTCAGCTTGTGAGCCGCCCTTATTGCGCCGTCTGAACCCTCAAGGGGACTTGAAAAGGTTATTCTTGCTCCATAGGCTTCAATCGTTTTTTTTCTCTCGGCATTTACGTTCTCCGGCGTTACGATTTCAACTTCGTACCCAAGAGCAGCACCGATCATTGCGTATGCGATTGCGGTATTCCCAGAAGAGGAATCCATTATAACCTTATCTTTTGTAAGTTCACCCGAGCGTATGGCTTCAAGAATCATCCTTCGGGCCGGACGGTCCTTTATTGAACCTCCCGGGTTAAACCACTCGGCTTTCGCGTAAATACTGACCCCCGGGGAGCAGTCCTTTTCCATTTCGGAAAGTTTAAGAAGAGGGGTGTTTCCTATGAG
>JAPOSJ010000150.1 GCA_026709745.1 Candidatus Dadabacteria bacterium
GCTCCCTTTTTTTTTGCAAGTTCCGACGCAGCCTCAACGGCACTAGCCTCTCCGGAGATCACAGTCTGAGTAGGTGAATTGAAATTCGCAGGGGAGACCACGGAACCTTCCGCGGCAACCTCGGCGCAAAGTGCACTTACTTCTTCAGACCCAAGACCCAGTACGGCGGCCATCTTCCCGACCCCCGGGGGAACCGCTTCCTGCATGAACTCACCCCTTTTTCTCACGGTGCGCACAGCATCACTGAAGCTCAAACACCCCGAAGCCACAAGGGCCGTAAATTCCCCGAGGCTGTGTCCGGCAAGCATTTCCGGTCTTATATCCGTCTCCTCAGAAACTACTCTTAAAGCCGCCATACTTGCGGTAAGTATCGCCGGCTGGGCGTTTGCTGTAAGTGCAAGAGTCGACGCTTCGCCTTCAAAACAGAGTTCCGCAAAGTCAATCCCCAGAGCATCACTTGCCTCCTCGAAGGTCTGCTTCGCAACAGCAAACTCGGCATACAAATCGCCACCCATGCCTATGTACTGCGAACCCTGACCTGGAAAAAGAAAAGCTATCATGAATTTAAGTGTGTTCTCAGTCTTCTGTAAGGGTTTCTGTATCTAAAGCCTGCCTGAAGAAATTTCTTCCCTTGTAGTAGCCACAGCTCGGACACGCCCTGTGAGGAGGCTTCATCTCGTTACACTCCGGACAGAATGAAGCCCCGGGCACAGCAAGGGAATAATGTGTTCTTCTTTTTCTTGATTTTGACCTTGAAGTCTTTCTCTTGGGTAATGCCATATTAATCTCCTATCCTGAAACTATATCCTTATATCTTTAAGTGTCGCAAAACTCGAATCCGCAACACTCACCTCGCATCCGCACTGCTGCTCGTTAAGATTGCGCCCGCAACCGCAGCAGAGTCCCCTGCAGTCATCAGCGCATAGAACCTTATAGGGAAGCGCAAGGTTAACCTGTTCTCTCATGTAGTCATTAAGATCTATTGTTTTCCCCCGGTAGGTTTCATAGTCCACACGCCCGCCGGATTTTTCTTTTTTTTCCGCTGAAGAAGGCGAAAGAATGAGGTTGACTTTCAAATCCGTTTCAACGTTTACGTCGCTGAGGCAACGGGAACAGCGCGAAGCCGCCATAAATCCAATTTTGCCCTGAACAACAACCTCATCCCCTGTGCGTACAAGATCGATATGAAACTCTAAATCGGAACTCACGCTTGTGATATCTAATTCCGAGGAACTGCCGAGCCACCCAGGCCCCCTCGTGAGACTAAGACTCAATCCTCCGTCTTTTATTTCCGATACGTTTACTATCATCGCGCGGAAACTCCGCTTGGAAAAATTGCTCTAATATAAACCACAATAGCTTTATTGCAAGCGATGTGATGCAAATCCTTCCACCTTTTTTGGACACAGATTGGCACTCAGGTTAAAATAATAGGACTAATGAGCAAATTGCCCGAATATCTTAAGCACGGTGAAAAAGCACGACTTTTCCCTGTACTTGCAGACAACTCAAAGGAGGGACGTAGTACCTCAATTCTTCTTTCCTGTCTAGCGAATGTTCGTGAATTCGGTCAAGTAATGCTGAGTTCAGTTAATCAGACGGTCGGAAAACTCGCAAGTCTTGCTACATACACAGAGGTCACCTTCACAGATAATGGAGAGGAAAAAGCGCACAGGCCAGATGGCCTGATTGTGCTCAAGATTGGCAAGCGCCAATGGAAAGCACTATTTGAAACAAAAATTGGCAACGCCAAGCTCAATCAAGAGCAAATTGTTTCTTACATTAATTTAGCCAAAAAGCATGATATAGATGCTGTGATTACTGTTTCAAATCAGTTCACATCCAGACCAAATCATCATCCAGTTAAACTGTCTGCCAAGACACTCTCAAAAGTAGAAATATATCACTGGTCATGGATGTATATCTTCACGCAGGCCGATTTGCTTATCTCCAATGAGAAGGTTGAAGACAAGAATCAAAATTTTATTCTATCCGAAATGATGCGATTCTTGATCCATGAAAGTACCGGAGTGAAAAGTTTCGACCGCATGCCTCCAGCGTGGACCAAGGTTGTGCAAAAAGTCGCAGATGGAGCTCCTCTCCAAGCTAAAAGCGAGGATATTCAGGACATTGTGTTCTCTTGGCATCAGGAAATACGAGATATCTCTTTAATGTTAACCCGTCAGATCAACGTGAAAGTCGAAGTCAAACTTTCTCGTTCTCACATTTCCAATCCATCAATGCGAGCAAAGCAAGATACTTCCAATCTTATCAGCAAACATATGCTCTCCACCGAACTAAAAGTTCAGGATGCCGCTGCACCGATCGAGTTGGTTGTTGATATTGGAAAACGGACGATCAGCGCATCAATGACTCTAGATGCACCGGGCAACAAAAAAACCACTAAAGCTCGCCTCAATTGGCTGTTACGCCAGATGCAAAAAACACCCGAACGTGATATGCATATCAGGTTAAACTGGCCAGGCCGCAGAGCTTGTACGCAACATACTCTGAAGGAACTAAGAGAAAACCCTTCAACTGCTTCCATGAACAGCTTGGATACCTCCGTCATCAGATTTGAGATATGTATGATTCGTCAACTAGCTAAACGGTTTAGCCAACAAAAAAACTTTATTAATGAACTGGAAAATCTTGTAACAGAATTTTACAAAACAGTGGGTCAAAGGCTTCGCGCATACCAACCACCAGCCCCTAGGATTGATGATGGCAAAACAGATGTCGAAGTTGTTATTCCCGAGAAATCACAAAATATAGAAAAATAGAAGTATGGTCGTTTTTGAACTTCTTAACCTCTACCCTCTCTCCAAAAAAGCACTATTATAAACAGGCTTCAAAGATAGTGCTTTGAAAAGAGGTGGAATTGCTAGCTGATTGTGCATTCAGACGTTATAAATTATGACAGGCAACGCTTCGCCCATCGGCTTCTTTTTTCTCGAGACGTGGAATCTCCCTTAAGCACACATCAGTCGCCAGAGGACATCTCGGATGGAAACTGCATCCTGAGGGGATATCCGCAAGACTCCGTATTTCACCCGATATGGATGCTTTGTTACCGTTTTTGCTTCCCGTTCTTTTTATCTCTGGAATAGCAGAAATAAGCATTCTGGTGTAGGGATGCAAAGGGTTTGAGTAGATTTCCTCACTGGGAGCGATTTCAACTATTTTCCCAAGATACATTACGGCCACAAGATCGCTTAAGTGCTTAACGACACGGAGATCATGGGATATAAATAGGTAAGAGAGACCGTGTTTTTTCTGAAGGTCCTTAAGCAGGTTTATAATCTGCGCCTGAACGGACACATCAAGAGCCGAGACTGGCTCATCGCAGACAATGAACTTGGGGCGAAGAGAAATAGCACGGGCTATGGCTATTCTCTGGCGCTGCCCCCCGCTGAACTCATGAGGGTAGCGATTCATAACGTCGGCACCGAGACCCACTTCGCCCAGAAGCCGGGCCGTGAATTCGCCTCTCTCCTCTTTCCTTACGGTGTTGTGGATACTTATTCCCTCGGAAACCAGAGAACCTACGTTCATTCTGGGATTAAGAGAGCCGTAGGGATTCTGAAATATCATCTGCATTTCTCTTCTGAGTGAACGGAGCCGGGTTGATTCAAGTTTGGTTATATCCTCTCCTTCAAAGAATATTTTCCCGGCAGTAGGTGAAAGAAGTCTGAGAACAGTTTTTCCAAGCGTAGTTTTTCCACTTCCACTCTCCCCCACAAGACCTACTGTGCTTCCTTTTTTTACCTCGAGTTCAACATCGTCGACGGCGCGGACGTAATCAGAAACCCTTGAGAGAACTCCTTTTCTGATCGGGAAGTATTTTTTAAGCCCTTTTATGTTTACTATTGCTTCATTCATATCATCCTGCCGATTCATTTTTCAAAAACATCTTATACCGGAAACAGGCAGAAATGTGAGAATCAGAAACGCTGTATAGATCCGGCTGCGCTTCAAAACATTCTCCTTCTGCGTACTCACAGCGGTTGTTGAATCTACATCCTCTAGGAAACTCCCCTGGAGATGGAATCGTACCCCTGATCGAGTGAAGCTCTTCGCTCTCTGACTGACCGGGAATCGAGTTTATAAGCCCTATTGTGTAGGGATGTGCCGGGGTGGAAAAAAGCTGCTCGACGCTTCCCTGCTCAACCACCTTACCCGCGTAAAGAACATAGACATCATCAGCGACATTGGAGATAACCCCGAGGTCATGAGATATAAACATAACCGCCATCCCCATACTGTCCCGAAGGCTCTTTATAAGAGACAGGATTCCCGCCTGAATGGTCACGTCGAGGGCTGTAGTGGGCTCATCGGCTATAAGCAGCTCAGGGCTGCACGCAAGGGCCATAGCAATCATTACCCTCTGGCACATTCCCCCGCTCATTTCATGCGGGTAACTTGAGTATCTCTCCGCGGGAGAAGGTATGCCTACTGTGTCCAGCAGATCAACCACTCTCCTCTTCTCTTCTTTTCTTGAGACATTCTCATGAACCCTTATTACCTCGCCTATCTGGTCTCCCACGGTATAAACAGGATTAAGTGAACTCATCGGTTCCTGGAATATCATGGAAATTCTGTTTCCGCGGTAATGCCTGAGTTCTCGCTCGGTGAGCGAAAGGAGGTTTTCTCCCTTGTATATTACCTCCCCCGAATTCACCCTTGCCGGAGGCACGGGCAGAAGCCCCATCACGGAAAGAGCGGTAAGGGTTTTTCCACAGCCGCTTTCCCCCACGACCCCGACTATCTTACCCTTCTCTATGCTGAGGGTAACGTCTCCAAGGACTTCAAGCTCCCCGCCCTCGGAGGGAAAGGATACGTTAAGGTTTCTTATCTCAAGCAGCTTTGAATTCGCCATGTTTACAATACTATCTTTCCTTTAGCTTGGGGTCTATTGCGTTTCTGAATCCTTCTCCAACCAGATTAAGCGCCGTAACCGTAATGAAGATCGCAAGCCCTGGGAAAAGAACAAGCCACCACGCAAAATCCACGTATTTCTGTGACTGCGAGATTATTTCTCCCCAGCTTGGTTCCGGGGGAGTCACCCCGAATCCCAGAAAACTCAGGCTAGATTCAACCAGTATGGCTCCTGCCACTCCAAAGGTAGCGCTTACCAGAACGGGCGTTAGAGCGTTTGGTAGCATGTGTTTCAGTATAATCCTGCGGTCGCCGCCTCCAAGAGCCCACGCCGCTTCAACGTAATTCGTCTGGCGAAGTTTCAGGAACTCTCCGCGAACAAGCCTTGCCACCCCCGTCCAGCCCGTAATGCCTATCACTATCATGATGTTGTAAATGCTGGGCTCCGTAAAGGCGAGTATGGTAAGAATCAGGAAGAAAACGGGAAAGGTGATCATCACCTCTATTAACCTTGAAATCACAAAATCGATCCAGCCGCCGTAGTAGCCCGCCACAGATCCCATTATTATCCCTATCACCATGGCGATACCGACTGCGACAACCCCTATTGAAAG
>JAPOSJ010000154.1 GCA_026709745.1 Candidatus Dadabacteria bacterium
TCGGATATACCTGCATAAACGACGTGACGGCGAGAGACCTTCAGGCAAAAGACATACAGTTTACAAGAGGCAAAGGGTTTGACACCTTTGCTCCTTTGGGTCCATTCATAGAAACGGAAGCCGATCCTAGTAACCTTAGGATAAGAACTTTTCTGAATGGCGAGATAAAGCAGGATTCAAGCACGAAAAACCTGATATTCAGCGTGCCGAAACTCATAAGCTTCATATCAAAGGTGATGACACTTCTTCCCGGAGACATAATAGCAACCGGAACTCCATCAGGAGTAAGTCCCATGAAGCCTCAAGACGTAGTGGAAGTTGAAATTGAGGGGATCGGGAAACTTGAAAACCGCGTCAGCCTATAAACTGCCCTTGCAGATGGAGTAGAGTAAAAACACTATGAATCCGACCGGAACATGGAGCCTGTGAGAGGTTTTTTGCGTAACGAACAGCCCCTTTCAAACCGGAAGCCTTCAGATAAAGTTAAGTTACATCTAATCTTGCTTGGTCGGCAAGCATAGGTATCATGTGGAGTAGAGTTTCTGACTTTAAGTCTGCTACACTTTCTGATAGCTGATTTGATTTTATAATAAGTCAGTTGAATAACACTCAAAGAAAATGTTGGGACAGTAATCCAATTAGCATGTAAATTTATGAAAAGGAGAACGAAATTTGCCTAAAATCCTAGTAATCCCAGGTGATGGAATTGGAACTGAAGTAACCGAAGTGAGTCTGTCCGTACTTAAGACCATAAACGAGAAAAACCAAGTTGAATTCACTTTTGACACGGCACTTCTCGGCGGATGCTGCATAGACGCACACGGGATTCCAGTAACGGAGGAAACCCTAGAGAATGCTAGGCAAAGCGATGCAGTGCTGCTCGGAGCCGTAGGAGGCCCCAAGTGGGAGAATATCGAGCATCATCTTAAACCCGAAAGAGGGCTTCTTGAACTCAGAAAATGCCTTGATGCGTTTGCAAACCTGAGACCTGCAGTCGTCTACTCAGCACTTGCTGACGCCTCAACCCTCAAAAAGGAAATTGTGCAAGGAGTGGACATAATGGTCGTAAGAGAGCTTACGGGCGGAATATACTTCGGACACCCAAGAGGCACAGAACAGACAGATAATGGAGAGGGAAAAAGAGCCTTTAACACTCTCACATACAGCACCTCTGAGATAAAAAGGGTAGCAAGAACAGCTTTTGAAATCGCAAGGAAAAGAAGAAACAAGGTCACCTCGATAGACAAATCGAACGTTCTTGAGTCAATGGTGCTCTGGAGAGATACGGTAACAGAACTGGGCAAATGCGAGTTCCCTGATGTCACGCTTGAACATCTGTACGTCGATAACGCCGCCATGCAGCTTATAAGAAGACCCGCGGATTTTGACGTCATACTCGCCGGGAACATGTTCGGCGACATAATAAGCGACGAAGCCGCTCAGCTCACAGGCTCTCTTGGCATGCTTCCCTCAGCAAGCGTGGGAGAAAAGGGAGCAATATACGAGCCAGTTCACGGAAGCGCGCCGGATATAGTCGGCAAAGGTGTGGCAAACCCTATAGCGTCTATTCTCTCAATGGCGATGATGCTTCGCTACTCGTTTGACATGGAAACAGCTGCCTCGTCCATTGAAAAGGCAGTGGAGGCGGTACTTAACAAAAGTTACCGCACATCCGACATATACGAGGAAGGAAAAACGAGGGTGGGAACCGAGGAAATGGGATCTCTCATACTCAATGAACTGCGAGAAACATCCGCCGCCGCGGAGTGAACCCTGAGGTAGGATCCCCTGATTGAACTTTCATCCCACCTGAAAAACCCTCTGATCAAGAAACTTTTCGCAAGCCTAGGGAAAACACCTACAGAAATTAACGGCCTTTACGGAAGTTCCAAGTTCTTTCTCTTGGCTCTTATATCCCAAACTCCAGGCAAAATGGTTCTGCATGTCTGTAAGCATCGCGAGACATGTGAAACAGTCGCCCGTGCAATCTCTGCTTTCAAGGGAACTGAAATACCCGTACTGCTCTCAAAGGGGATGGAGAAAAGCCGCTCGCTTTTCGAAAAAAAAGAAATAAGCGAACCAGAAAGACTCCACTCTCTTTTTAGATGGAGGGAAACCGAGGTGCTTTGTGCGGACGAGGCCGCCTTGGCAGAGGTACTGCCCGCGTCGCGGGAACTTGAGGCCGAAAGTTTTACAGTTGTGAGTGGGTCCCAGATCGACAGGGATGAGTTCGTGGATAGACTCCTTGGAATCGGTTACGCAAAAGTGGATTTCACGGAAAAAAGGGGGGATATGAGTGTCAGGGGATCGGTAGTGGATCTTTTCACCCCAGGTTCTGAAAATCCCGTCAGGGTGGAGTTTTTCACAGACCACATAAACTCCATTCGGGAATTCTCTCCTGAAACTCAGATCTCAGTCGGAAAAATAAAAAAAACCGTGCTCAACCCTGCCTCATTCTCCATCTACCGCAACAAAACCACGGACTCTCTTGTCGCCAGCGTAATTGAGAGAGCAGACGAAAAAGGACTCACCTCAAGCGAGGTGGCACCAATTGTCGAGGCACTTGAGAGCGGTTCGTATTTCAGGGGAATAGAGTGGTTCACGCCCTTTTTCCAAAACTCCCGAGGGTGCGTTCTCGACTATCCCGGTGATAGTCTCATAGTAAGCCTTCCAGAAGAATTCGATAAAAATGCGCTTCTTGAAAGGCTTGAAGAAAAATTCAAGGCGAAAAGGAAATCTCTCGGCGAACTGGAAAAACCACTCCCGCCTTTTGAAAAGCTCTACTTGAGAGAACAAGAACTTACAGAAAAACTCGCGCGTTCATCGCTGCTTTACATGGGTAAGTCCTTTATAAGCAGCGATGAAAGAAACAACCTCAGTTTCCGCACCGAAGAAGTATCATTTCCGAAACCCTCGCTGAGCAGTTTCCTTGCCGCAGCGGGGGAATTCATCGAAAAAGGTTATGAAACTTCTGTGTTTTTCCCCTCCGAAGCCGGGAGGAGGAAATTTCTCGAACTTGTGCGGGACCGACACCCCAGCGAGGGCCTATCTTACGTAACAGGAGAGCTTTTGGAAAGTACGGTTCTCCACGATTTTAAAATCGCTTTTCTCACGGAGAAAAATCTGCTGGAAAAAAGGCGTACACCCAAAGCCCAGTTCGGAGGAAATGATGTTCCATCTGCGTTTCTCACCTCTTTCAGCCAGCTTAAAGTGGGTGATTACATAGTTCACAAGGATTTCGGAATAGGCATTTTCAGGGGACTAAGAAGGCTTTCGTTTGATAAGCGCCAAGGCGATTTTATCGAATGTGAATACAGAGACAAAGACAAAATATTCGTCCCTGTGGAAAAACTGGCACTGGTTCAGAAATACACGGGAGACGGAAGAGAGCCAAAAATCGAAAAGCTTGGGAGTGCTAACTGGAAAAAAACCGTAGGCAGGGTTAAAAAGGCGGTTGAGGAAGTGGCAACAGAGCTTGTTGACCTCTGCGCGGAGAGAAAAGTGGGAAAGGGTTTCTCTTTTTCTCCCAGGGATCAGATGTTCAATGAATTCGAGATGGAGTTTGCTTGGAGCGAGACCCCGGATCAGTCGGCGGCGATAGAGGACGTGATGTCCGACATGGAATCCGACAAGGCCATGGACAGACTTATCTGCGGAGACGTGGGATTCGGAAAAACAGAAGTGGCGCTCAGGGCCGCTTTCAAGTCATGCCTCGATGGGAAACAGGTCATGGTAATCGCACCCACCACCCTCCTCGCAAGCCAGCACTATCGGACCGCACGTTCGAGGTTCAGAAACTACCCCGTCAGTATCGCAATGCTTTCGCGATTCACAACAGGCAGCAGGAAAAAAGATGTTATCAAGGGGCTTGCAGACGGCTCCGTGGATATCATAATCGGAACACATAAACTTCTAGGAAAAAGAATAAAACTGAAAAACCTAGGCCTCGCAGTTATAGATGAGGAGCAGAAATTCGGGGTGAATCATAAAAAATCCATAAGATCGATGAAAAACGCCGTTGACGTGCTTACTCTTTCGGCGACCCCGATTCCAAGGACTCTTCAGCTCTCCCTCGCCGACGTAAGGGATATAAGCGTGATAAACACTCCTCCCGAGGGACGCCAGCCCGTGGATGTATACGTTCAGCAGTTCAGCCCCGAAGTCATAAAGCAGGTAGTGGAAAAGGAGACCGCTAGGGGTGGTACTGTGTTTTTTATACACAACAGGATACAGGACATACTCGAGAAGGCCGACATGCTTCACAAGCTCATGCCAAAAGTCTCAATAGGGATAACGCACGGGCGCATGAATGAAACACAACTCTCAAAGACCATAGAACAGTTTGCCAATGGAGAGATAAGCCTGCTCGTAACAACCGCGATAGTTGAATCCGGACTCGATATACCGAAAGCCAACACAATAATAGTGAATAACGCCCACATGATGGGACTTGCGGATCTCTACCAGCTGAAAGGCCGTGTTGGAAGATCAGATAAAAAAGCGTACGCGTATTTTCTAGTGCCGTCGGTACGTACACTTACCGAAGAAGCCAGAAAAAGGCTTGAAGTGCTCTCACATCTCACGGATCTCGGAAGCGGATTCAAGCTTGCAACCGCGGATCTTCAGATAAGAGGGGCCGGGACACTCTTTGGAGAAAAGCAGTCAGGACACATAGCGGACATAGGACTTGAGTTCTATCTAGAGCTTCTGAGAGACACTATCGAGAGCAAAAGAAGCGACGGAGGCGTAGTCAGTGAAATCAGACCGGAAATAAAAACGCGGGATGAAGCGTTTATACCAGAGCATTACATTCAAAGTGGCTCTGAGAGGCTTTTTTACTACAAAAAAATATCTTCGGTGGCAAAACGCGGGGAACCGGAAAAAATTGCTATGGAAATCAAGGACAGGTTCGGGACGATTCCCGATCCTCTCAGGCAACTCATTCTCATCGCTGAACTTAAAATCACGCTCGCAGAGAAATTCATCAAGAAAGCTGAAATAACAGACAATACCGCTACTCTTAGCCTCTCTCACCTAGAAAAAGGCATAAGTGAGAAGAAGATCACTGTCTCTCTTCCTCCCAAGCGCAGGTATGAAGCGCTGATAGGAACGGTGGAAAAGTTGGAAAAACCTCCACAGGCTTGTGTATAGTATAGCTGAGTAGAAGAAGAGGGGAAAAACAGAGGAGATCTAACATGAAAAAACCATTGTGGATTATGCTTATGGCGCTCTTTGCGGTTTCTGTTTCCCCGCACGCCAAGTCAGCAGTCGTCGAGAAAGTTGTAGCTGTGGTAAATGACAGTATAGTAACGCTCAGCGAACTCAATGAGGAGATCAGAGAAATAACCACCGCTCCCGCGGTGCAAGTGGATGTTCAAGAAGTGCTTGACGCGATGGTGGATCGCATCCTGCTAGATCAGCAGGCGGCCGCGAGGAAGATATCGGTAAGCGACGAGGAAG
>JAPOSJ010000125.1 GCA_026709745.1 Candidatus Dadabacteria bacterium
CCTACATTTTCCACAACAATTTTATCTCCCCGTTCCAGTTCGTTTATCAGTGTTTTTGCAATGATATCCGTTTGAAGACATAGGGGACCATATATTATTGTATTTTTTAAATTTCTCCCCGAAGGTCTAAGCGGTCTTACGTCTTGGGAATTCCAGTACGAAGTGGGGAGGCTGTTTATTCCGGCATCAGTTGTTACTGTCCTCTGGCCGTTTCGAAGTTTCCTTGAAGCCAAAACAGTAGTTATGAGAGAAACTGCATCTTTTACAATTGCCCTTCCGGGCTCCAAAAGCAGAACGGGTCTATCTTCTCCGAATTCATGAATCAAGGGGTTCGTCACTTTGTTTACGTATGGGCTCAGCTCTTTTACTGAGGGAAATCCTCCACCAAGGTCAATATATTTTATTTTAAAGCCAAGTTCTTTTTCTATTTTCTTTGCCAATCTTGAAATTTTTTTGGCAGCGATCTCATACATATCGGCGTTTTTGGGCCAGATAAGCTTTATATTCCGGGCTGGTGTGTACTCCTGCTCTCCGCCCGACTCAACTATGTAGCTTGTCAGGTGTATATGAAGGCAGATGATGTTAAGAACCCCTGTCGCTTCGCATAGTTTTGCTATTCTGAACGCTTCCCCGGTTTCAAGATTAAAACCAAACCTGTCAATTCTTTGATCTATTCCGACATCCGCATTGATTCTGATTCCGATGTTCACGCATTTCTCAAGTTCTCCTGCGATATTAACAAGCAACCTTATTTCATTCTCATTATCAGCGTTTATCAGTCCCCCCTGCGAAACTGCGATGAGCAGGTCTTCTCTGGTTTTACCGGGGCCGTTAAAAATTATGGAACTACCCGGAACTCCCAGTTTTCTTGCTAGACGGTATTCAAATCCGGAAGCGACCTCAGCCCATGCCTCCTCTTTGTGGATTATCTTCAGGATTCCAGAAAGATAGTTCGCCTTGTAGGCATAGGCGACTTCAGTGTTAGGGTATTTGTCGCGGAACATTCTTCTGAATGTCCTGACATTGTTTTGAACTGTTTTGGCAGATAACAGAAACAAAGGACTTCCGTATCTTTCAACAAGTCTGTCAACGTATGCTGGTTCTAGTTTTTCCATGACAGTACAGGTTCTGCTAAACGGTTAATTTTGAGATGTATTTGAGTCCTGTATCAGGTATTATGACCACGACGCAGCGATCTTTTTCAAGCCAGCCGCAGTAATCAATAGCCGCCGCGACAACGGCTCCCCCGGATCCGCCAGCGAACACTCCTTCTTTACTTATCAATTGGGTTACCGTCTGATAGGAACGTTTGTCGCTTACCTGAACAACGTCATCAATAAAGTCCAAATCAAGAGTTCCGGGAATGAAGTTTTTTCCAATGCCTTCCACCTCAAAATTTCCGGCCTGCGGTACGATACCTTCCCTGTAGTATTCCCTGAATACAGAGCCAACCGGTTCCACTCCTATTATTTTCGTGCTGGGTTTTAATTCCTTAAGATATTTTCCGACTCCGCTTATTGTGCCCCCTGTTCCTATACCACAAAACACCGCATCGACCTTTCCATTTGTCTGTTTCCATATCTCGGGGGCTATAGAGTGATAATGCGATTCTGGGTTGAGTTTGTTGAAGTACTGATTGACATACAGGGCGCCCTTTTCCTCAGCGATTCTCTGAGCTACCTTGTAACAGCTTCTTTTGTCGCTCGGAGGCAACCCCCTCGGCGTGAGAACTACCTCGGCACCGAAAAGCCTGAGGGTCTTTATTTTTTCTTCACTTACGGTTTCAGGAATGGCAAACAGGCATCTGTAACCTTTAATAGCGCTAATCAACGCAAAGGAAAGTCCCATGTTTCCCGAGGTGGATTCGACTATCAGTTCCCCAGGTTCCAGCTTGCCGTTTTTTTCAGAGTTTTCCAGTATGTATCTTGCCACCCTGTCCTTTATACTTCCTGAAGGGTTGAAGAACTCGAGTTTGGCATAAAGACTCGGGATCCGACCAGAGCTAATGTTGCTTAACTCTATAAGCGGCGTTTTGCCTATTTGATCTAGTATGCCGCCTAGCGATCCCTTACCCTGTCTTTCAGTTTTCGAAGAATCCATTCTGCTCTTTTATTTGGCTTCTGCTCAAAAAAACTTATCACGCTTTCCGTGTAAATACCTGTTCTGGCTTCCTTTATGGCTTCACCGAGCGAATCTTCGAATCTTTTCAGTGCTCGCTGATCGGAATGCGAGAAGTTCAGCCTGACATAGTCGGTAGCGCCGCTGTCCCCAAGACCGTCACCCGGGTATACAGCTATATTTCTTTTGAAAAGAGAGACTGTCAGTTCCTGTGCCGTTACACCTGTGCCGCTTACGTCTATCACCATGGAAAATCCGTAACTCGGTTCAACGGGTATTTTTATTCCCGGAGTACGGGAAACGACGTTTTTTATGAAGTGATAGTTTCTACGGATAATTTTCTCGGTGCGGGCTATATAGTCTGTGTCCCCAAGTGCGGCTAGCGCTCCGTACTGAGCGATCAGATTAGTATTAAGGCGTGTAATGGAGACTTTCGTCCTGAGACACGCCTTCATGATGTCCGGATGTCCGGCGAGAAACCCAATGCGAACGGCAGCCATTCCGTATCCATGCGAGACGCTGTAGATAGAGATGACATTGTCGGTGTTTGTATCCTTCCAGAGCGAACTCATGGGGAAATGTTCGCTGTGGGGATCGATTCTGTGCGTGTTGTGGGTTATATCATTCATTATTATGATGTCGTTGTCTCTGGCGATCTCGATCAGTGAAACCAACTCTTGTTTTTTCTGTACTGTGCCGAATGGGTTTATCGGATCGCAGACTATTATTATTTTCGTTTTTTCCGAAAGTAGCTTTTCGATTTCAAGTGGGTCAAGCCTGAATTTGTTATCAGAATCAAGCGTTGTTTTTACTGGCACTCCCCCTGCCATCAGAATTGCCGATTCGAAATGAAAGTAGCCAGGATCAGTGATTATGATTTCATCCCCGGGATCCGTAAACGAGTTAAGTACATAGGAGATACCTGCCTGTGCCCCTTCGGTCCCTATTACTTCAAAGTTGCCGTCTCTTCTGCGTTTGAACACGTGTTCGGCGCATAAGTCCCTGAGAGGGGTTATGAGATCAGGAGAGTAGGGGTTTATGTTGGAGGACGACGTCTGTTCTCTCATTTCCCGGACTGCACTTTGAGGAGGGCCACAGTGACAGAGCATCCAGCCAAAATCTGCCCACTTCTCCGGATCAAGATCAATTCTGCCGTCTGTATATATTCGGGAAGGATCCATGCCCAGAATATTTATTGCATCCCGGTAAGTCATATAGTTCCACATTCCATGTGGGCTTCGGGCAACGGAATCCAGTTTTTTGGATTTTATTCTATCAAGCAGCGGCAGTGTTTCCGATTCCAACTGCCAGCCAAGTACAAACCGTTTTTGGTTCAATTATGCGACTCCGAATTCAATATTATTTGGAAAACACTTGTTATATTACTTACCTGTCATCATTACAACGGCATATATATTATAAGGATCCATCACGATTTCAGGATCCCTGAATCCTGCTTCTTCCGCCCAGCCGATAATTTTTTCCGCCGGTCGAAGGTGCCAGACGCACTTTTCCCCGTGCTGGTTGCGGAGAGCTCTGGCTATTAACTCTATCTGTGGGTTCTGAGTCTGGACGTTAAAAAGGATAGCTTTGGGACAAAGAATTTTCCCGATATTAAGCAAGTGAGTACGCACTATCGCATCGTCGTGTATGATTCCATAAAGGCCAACTTCAATTAAAAGATCAGGCTTGGGTTCTATCTGTCTGAGATTCTTGGTGTCAAGAGCGTCTCCTCGGCGGAAACTTACTTTATCTCCCACACCAAGTTCATCAGCGATTTTCCTGCTCTCGCGAAGAGAAGATTCCGCTATATCACAGAGTAGAACTTTTAACTTATGATCGGAGGACGATTTGAGGATTTCATAGATGTAGTCTGCTTTGCCTGAGGCGAGGTCCACTATGAAAGTCGGCTTCTTAACACTTTCACGCAGATACCGATCTATCATGTTAATCTGTATCTGTTTTATCGATCTGAAAGCCTTGCACGTAACCTGATCCAGAAACATTCTGTCGAGGAGCGGACCGATACCGAACTTGCCCCGCGCCTTGTTATCGTAGATGTAATTCATGATAATTCCGGAGTCAAACCCGTAAGTGAATCCCGTGTTAATTCCGCATGACAATCTCCCGAACGTTCTGAGAAAGGCACCGAAAAAGCTGTAGTACAGGTTTTTCGCAGAATAAGGAGACAGGGGTTTTAGAAGCTGTTCAATTTTTTGAGACATTATGGAGTGAATACCAGATTATTTCTTGCTCTTCTCTTTCGGTGTATTTATCTTCGGCTAAGGTCTTTATGGCTTCCGCGTGGTTTTTTTTTGAATTGCTGTCGGTCTGCGACCGGAAATATCCGCGAAGCATCAATAAATGATCTTCGACATCTTTTTTCACCTCGAGCAGAATTTTTTGGCTTCTGGGGTCGGCAACGCTTATGTAAATTTCCAGAAGTTTCCTGAAGTGCACGAGTGAGCCCAGTGCATAGGAGAGAAAGGAATACGGGTCTGTATAGGTGTCGAGAATGTCGTAGATTTCCTGTCCGATTTCAGGAGGTTTGTATAATTGGGGATTCTGTCCAAGTTCTTTTGCCCTGTCGGAAAAAAGTTTTGAATGCTTTGCGTTATCGGCAACTATTCTTGAGACGATAATCTTGGTTTCAATGCAGTCAACCGAGGCAAGCTTGGCACCGAACAGATTAACCCATGAGAGCATACCGTAGGTGTGCCTGCTGAGCGCTTTACCCAGATTTTCAGGAACTGAAAGAATTTGCTTTAATTTCTCGGGGTTTCTTATACTCATTGAGTCTTTACTCGGCGTAGGGTCAAAATCACACCATTTTCTTTAAAAGATTTACGAGTTTTTTGTTTCCTTTTGCGGGTACTTTCCACTCTACATGCCTTACCTCGATTCCTTGAGCTACAAGGGACTCGCCGAATATCTCAAGGCCCACGTTGACAACTCTTGGCTGTTCATCAAGGATGTTTGGTGCTTGGGGAGGTGCCAGCGAATCATCTGATAATAGCAGCGTTTCTATTCTGTCAATTGTCTGTCTAGCAAGCTCCTTTGATTCCGCTTCAACAATGATTACCAGATCGCTTCCCTTTATTTTTTCGATTTCAGGATTCAGTAGTCCAGAAGAATTCAGAGCGTATTTGGCCTTATCTGTAGCCATAACTGCGAAAGCGCTCTTTATCCCTTCAGCCTCGCTAGCGGTTTTCGAAATACGCATAAGACGCAGGGAATCATAGTAGACGTTTTTTCTGATTTTGAATTCAATAGCCAATTACGGTGGTAAAGCCGTAGCCGTCCCGGCGGGGATGGGTGGCGATGCAGCGTTGACG
>JAPOSJ010000147.1 GCA_026709745.1 Candidatus Dadabacteria bacterium
TATGCAGGTATATCCGAGTACGTATTCAAGGGCTTGTCTCTCCTCAACCATATGTGCCTTTCTCCCTATCACAACTCCGAGTTCGCCTTCGTAATCTACCCTTTCTGACATGTGCGCCGGGTATTTTATCTCTTCGCTGTGGGCGATTACTGCCGTTGAAGGCTTCATGAAAAGCATAGGTTCTTCTGGAATAGTTTTTTTCATTTCCCTCGCATGATCTTCATAGTTAAGTCCTACCGCTATGATTTTTGTCGGAAGACACGGGGCAAGCAGCGAGATGTCTGAGTAATCGTATAGAGTATTCGTTACTGACCATTTTCCTAAGATGTCTCCTTCTATCTCGAAAACCGCTCCATCTGCGTATTTTCCAAACACGGGTTTTTCTTGCTTGTTTCTGAATCTTAAGAATTTCAAACTGTTTCTCCTCTGGAACCCTTATTTGGAGTCTGAATGATTTTTTACGCAAGCAAGAAAAATTCTCAGCCTGCTTGCGAGGGATGATAACACGAGAGAGGAGCTAAAACCAGAGTACGGAGAAACCAAGGCCCTTATCAGTAAATAACTTTTTTCAGGAAAAGCCCTTGTGGTGGAGCTGTAAAAATGTTTTTCGTTTTCTCTCCGCTCTCCAGTATCTGCCTGAATTCTTTGGGAGAGATCTTTCCCTTTCCCACCTCCGCAAGGGTTCCTGTTATCATTCTAACCATTCTTTTCAGAAATCCGTCTGCCTCTATCTCAATGGCTATTATATCCTCGTCACTTTTTTCTATCTGGATCCGCTTTACAGTGCGCACGGTGGTTTTGACTGTTATGTCCGCCGTGGCAAATACTGAGAAATCATGCGTTCCCTCAAGATATGATGCGGCTTCTTTCATTTTTTCCGTATCAAGTTTCCTCGGAACATGCCATACTGCATTTCTTCGTAGGGCGGAATGGTAAGGAGTGTTGAAAATTCTGTATTCGTATATCTTGCTTCGGGAACTGAACTGTGCGTGAAAGTTCTCAGACACATGCCGGGAACTGATAATCGATATGTCGCGGGGAAGGGTGGAATTAAGTGCTTTCTGCAGGGTCTTGCAATCCATCTTAGTTTCGGTGAAGAAATTTGCCACCTGACCCATGGCATGCACACCCGCATCTGTTCTGCCAGAACCCGCTATCTTTAAGTTCTCCCCGGTAATTTGCTGGATTGCATTTTCTATTGTCTTCTGCACTGTGGGAAGATCGCCTTGGCATTGCCAGCCGTGGTACTCTGTGCCGTCATATTCAATGACGATTTTCACGTTTTTTGTTTCCGTCCGAGTGTGTTCGGGCATCAGGAGACTGGCTCCTGCTTTCTGAGTTCTATTCTGGGGTCAAGCACTGCATAGAGAAGGTCGACTATCAGGTTCGCCATTACAAGCAGAAGTGCATAGACAATTGTTATTCCCAGCACGACGGAGTAATCTCTGTTTGCGACTGCGAAGACGAAAAAGCGCCCCATTCCGGGTATCGCGAATATATGCTCGACGACAAATGATCCTGTCACCAGATAGGCTGTCAGAGGGCCGAGCACCGTTACTACCGGTATAAGCGCGTTTCTAAGAATGTGCTTTGTGAATATTTTTGTTCTTCCAAGTCCTTTCGCCCTCGCGGTACGCACGAAAAACTGTCCCGACATATCGAGCATGTTTGAGCGGACGAGCCTTGAGATATATGCGAAAGGGGCTAGGCTCAAAGTAAGAGCTGGCAGGACGATGTGTTTTGGCTCTCCCCACAGGGCTGCTGGAAGAACTCCCCATTTAACGGAGAAAAAATATATTAGTGCTGCTCCGACGACGAAACTTGGAACCGATACAAGAGATGTGGAAATTAGCACCGAAATAATATCGTGGATACTTCTTGGAAACAGTGAGGAAATCATTCCAGCAGCGGTTCCCATGAAAAATGCAAGCACCATGGACACCAGTCCCAGCCCCATTGAGACCGGAAGAGTATCCCTTATTATGTCGGCAACAGGCCTGTCCTCATACTTGTAGGATGGTCCGAAGTCCCCACGCACCAGATTTCCCGTGTATATCAGGTACTGTTTGTGAATAGGTTTGTCCATATGGTATTTCTTATTTATATTCTCGAGTATCCGGGGAGGGATGCTCTTCTCCGTGTCAAAGGGGCCTCCTGGAAGCACCCTGAGCAGAAAGAAAGTTATACTCGTAACCGCGAGAATCACAGCCACTCCGCTCAGTATTCTGAAAGAAAGAAATTTAAGCATTGCTCTATTCCCGATATTTCATCCGCCGTTTTCAGATGGAGTACGACGCTTATGCGGCGTATACGGAATTCAGGAAATATCCTTTCTTATGGCCAGGATTTTTCTGGAAGTCATTCCCTTTTCGTCCTTGGCTATTATGGTGAAAAGATTCATTCCTTCCTCAAGATCTAGGGAGAAATACAGGGGAAGATTGTTTTTCCGAGGAGTGAAAAGTTTTATCTTGTCGTTTTCTCTCCACACCGAGACACTCTCTATTCGGTTAGTATCGCTGACTGTCCCCTCCACAGTTACTCCTGAGGTTTCCGTCGATATCGGGTAATCTGAAATCAGGATGAAAGGAGGTTCTTCAAATACCTCCTCAATGGCTGAAATCTTCTCTCCGTTGCCCGTTCCGTCCTTCCTGATATTTTTTTCCTCAACCCATCCCATAACTGAGTTTGCTCCCTTGATCATTATCCATCGCCCTGAAGTGCCAAGTAGCTTTGCAATGGAATTTTTCCTAACCAGACCCACTGTTGGAGCCCCGGGGAAAGTTCCCCCGACTATGAAGACTGAGTCTCTGAAGACCACAGTTTTTTTTGCTGAAGCCTGGGAAAATGGTCTTTCCTGCTCAAATACTGGCAGGCTTATTTTCTGCCTTTTTGCTTGTTGGAACTCTTCGTCCATTACCAGAAGCTCAAATTCCGTTTTGCCTCCTTCACCGCTTTGCCTGAAACGAAACGATGCAGACCGGACTTCCCCGGGACGGAAGTTTTCAAGCTCAATCCTTCCCTTTTCGAGAAATACGTCATCACCCGAGAGATTCTTAAGGGTTGCTATTGTCTTCTCGGATGTTCCGTCTCCAGTATTTTTCAGTTTTACGTTGAGCACCACGGTTTCTTCAAGCTCGGCGCGGCCGTTTCCGTTGCCCCTGCTTCCGAATCTTCCGTCATCAACTATTTCGTGGTTATGGGAATAGACCGGACGTTTATCCGCTACCGTTTTTACTAGCAGATTTTCTTCCGTAAAAGTTATGTTCTCCGAACTTTTGAAAACCAGTTTGATACTGTCCTCTCTTGTAGTAAACCACCTCGGCACGGAAAATTTGACTTTAGAGATTCTACTCTGCCCGGGGAGCAGTTTTCCGAAAAGTAGCTCTTCACCACTATAAATGCAGTTCTCGCAATCTGTAACGGCACTTAACCTGTGTATAGGATCTGTGCCGGAATTCGTCACCTTTATCTCGAGAAAATTTTCTTTTCCGGCCTGAAAAACTGTCTTTGGAGGAACAGTCTGCACGGATATTGAGAGATTTTTTGTCTCGCCATCTGACCAGTCGATTCCTTCATTCTCAATTTGGGTTCTGATTTCCTTGATCTGTTCCTCTGAGAAATCGGCGGCCATGGAATACATCTGTCCCTTAGTCTGCGCCAAGAGAAGTCTGCTTGAAAGCTTTACGTAAAAATCGTTTTTAAGTTTTTCAAGTTTCTGTGTTTTTGTAAGAGATTCGTCCGTCTGTGTCTCTTCCTCATCTGCTTCCTGCGGCACAAGAGAGTCGTCTATGTACTTTATTGTAAACAGGGGAGTAGGGATGTACGACTGTTGCAGTTCCTCCTTTTTTTCTGGCAGGGGATTGTAGATGACTTTCTCTTTTGTTATTGACGATCCCTGGAGAAAAATATCGGGTGTTATTCCTCTGTCCTGTATGGAGATGTCGCCTGGGGTGAAATATTTCGCTATGGTGAGTTTCAGAGCACCGCCGTCATCGAACTCAAAAATCTTCTGGACCGAGCCCTTGCCGAAAGATCGTTTCCCTACCACAAGTGCCCTTTTGTTGTTTTTGAGCGCCCCTGCCACTATTTCCGAAGCACTCGCGCTTCCCTGATTTATGAGAACGATTACTTTTCCTTCATACTCGGGCTGCTTTAACTTTGCGCTGTAGGTCTTGGAATAGTCTCTTGCTTTTGTAGTCATTATGGTCCCGGAAGAGAGGAAAAAGTCCGCCACTTTCTCCGCCTCTGAGAGGAGCCCTCCGGGATTACCCCTGAGGTCGAGTATTATTCCTTTAATTGCGTAAGAGCGTTTCTTTATCTCCTTTTTCAGGTCCGAGGAGGTGTTTTTCTGGAAATTTCTTATTTTCAGGTAAAGAATGTTGGCTGCAAGGTCAAATGCCTCTACACTTTCTATCTTTATTGTATCTCTTACTATCGAAAATTTACGGGGCTTGGAAAAGTTTTTCCTAGAAATAAGGAGATTTACTTTGGTACCTTTCTTTCCCCTGAGTTTTCCCACGGCCTCAAGAAGTGGCATGTTTATGGTCGACTCGTTTTCTATTTGTACAATCCGGTCCTTGGTTTTTATTCCCGACCTGTAGGCAGGAGTGCCCTCTATGGGGGATATAACGGTCAGCTGTCCGTCTCTTATGCCCACCACTATTCCAAGTCCTCCAAAGCTCCCTTCAGTATCTATGAGAAACTCCTTGTACACTTCCGGAGGAATCATTGCGGAATGCGGATCGAGAACCTTCAGCATGCTGTCCGATATTGAATATTCTATGTTCTTGACGGCATCTTCTTCCGCTTGTGTGTTTGAGAGGACGAAAGACACGATCTGGTCCAGTATAGACACGATATCGTTTGAGGACGGAGAGTCTTTTACGCGGAAGGTTTTTGCTTCTTGGTTTACATAAACGACGAAGGTTCCGTCTTGTTGCTGCGGAAATTCTACCAGTACGTCGTCAAGAAGGTTCTCTAAGCTTGAGGCTCCTTTTGCAAGCATTTCCAAGTAGTTGATCCTGCTTTTGTCGACATAGAATTTGTTTACGAATTTAAGGGCGCCTTCGGCAGTTTTTATGCTCTGGCTGTTGTATTTACGGTCCAGGCTGACTGGCTCGGCAACAAGAAAAAAAGACAGAACGATGATTGTTCCCAAACTAAGGGCTAGATATTTATTTCTTAGAAAGCTGGGAAATCGTTTAGACAATTGCTATCACCGTTCCGGAAGCCTTATTATGAACCATATGAAGGATTATATCAAACTGCCATCATGGACCGTACGAGTGAGAGACAGAAAAAAACGGGCAAGGAAAATCATAGATTCTCCCTGCCCGTTTTCAATTCGGTTTGAAGCTTAAAAATTAAAGCTTAGTCTATACACCGCCGAGAGGGTTCCACTTATCGGTAAGCAGAAGCATGCCCGGAAT
>JAPOSJ010000080.1 GCA_026709745.1 Candidatus Dadabacteria bacterium
GGATTAAATGAGAAGATGTTTGCTGCTTGCTGCAGGATTTTTCATGTTATTTACGTTCTCTGCTTACGCTCAGCAGAAAATAGCTTACATAGATATCAAGCTGGTTATCAGGGATTCAAAAGCCGGAAAGGCCGCCAATGCTTCATTTCAGAAAGAAGCTGAAGCTAAAAGAACTGTGCTAAAGCAGAAAATAAAGGCTCTTGAAGATATGAGGCAGGATGTGATAGAAAACGGAGCGGTGATGAGCGAGACCAAGAGGAGAAATCTTGCTGAGACAATAGAGAAAAAGCAAAAGGATCTGGATAGGACGAGAGAGGACATGAGGATTGAACTTCAGAGAAAGGATCTCGAACTGACCCAGAACGTACTTAAGGACATAGAAGCCATAGTTAATAAAATTGGTCAGAATGAAGGATTCGACATTATAGTTGAAAAAACTGAGGCAGGCATTCTCTTTGGCAGCTCGGCTTCGGATATAACGCAGAAAGTCATAAAGGCTTACGACACCTCTCGGTAAATGAAGTTAGGTACTGAACAGATAAAGGAGCTCATTCCCCACAGAGAGCCTTTTCTATTCCTTGACTCTGTTTTGGAAATTGAAAAAGGCAGAATGGTTAAGGCCGAGAAGCTGTTTTCTCCCGAAGAATTCTTTTTCAGGGGGCATTTCCCCGGCAACCCGGTAGTTCCGGGAGTAATACTTGCCGAAGCGATGGCCCAGGCCGGAGGAGTGCTTTTCAAGTATTCCTTTGGTAAAGAAGTAGAGGAAAAAGGCTTTGATAACGCTTATCTAATGGGTCTTGACTGCTGCCGTTTCAGAACCCCTGTGGTTCCGGGCAATAGAGTTGTGCTTGAAGTGGAACTTGTGAGAAGGAGATCGAGAGTCATGTTCTTCTCCGCTGTGGCTTTTGTGGACGGGAAAAAAGTTGCGGAAGGAGAAATTTCCGCTTGGCTCGTGTGATTATCGTTCCAGTTTTTCATACGGCACTCCTTATTGTTTCTCATTTTTTCACTTTCTGATTGTTGACATTTCTGTTTATGGTAATAACCTATAGCGTTTACTGTAAAAAGGGTTGTTTTACCCAATTTTAAGTTGGTCAGGTAAGTGAATCCAGAATTCATAAAAATGAAAAGCTGGCGTAGCTCAGGGGTAGAGCAGCTGATTTGTAATCAGCCGGTCGGGGGTTCGAATCCCTTCGCCAGCTCTCTGTTTAATGAATATGACGGGGAGGTGGCTGAGTGGACAAAAGCAGCAGACTGTAAATCTGCCGGCGAAAGCCTACGTAGGTTCGAATCCTGCCCTCCCCATAAATTTTGTGCGGGAGTAGCTCAGTTGGCTAGAGCATCAGCCTTCCAAGCTGAGGGTCGCGGGTTCGAGCCCCGTCTCCCGCTCATTTTTACGAGCGCCCACGTAGCTCAGTCGGTAGAGCACGTCCTTGGTAAGGACGAGGTCGGCGGTTCAAGTCCGCTCGTGGGCTTGATAGTTAACGGTTCTCAGAATATTCAGAAAAGATCGGAGGTCAAGTAGGGATGTCAAAGGCGAAGTTTGAGAGGGGGAAGCCGCATTTAAACATAGGGACGATAGGGCATGTGGATCATGGGAAGACGACGTTAACGGCGGCAATAACGAACATATTGTCAAAGAGGGGGCAGGCAGAGTATGTGGAGTTTGAGAACATAGACAAGGCGCCGGAGGAGAGGGAGAGGGGGATAACGATAAACATATCGCATGTGGAGTATGAGACAGAGGGGAGGCATTACGCGCATGTGGACTGTCCAGGGCACGCGGACTATGTGAAGAACATGATAACAGGGGCAGCGCAGATGGATGGGGCAGTGTTGGTGGTGAGTGCACCGGATGGGCCAATGCCGCAGACGCGGGAGCACATACTGTTAGCGAGGCAGGTGGGGGTTCCGTACATAGTGGTGGCACTGAACAAGGTGGATATGTTGGAAGATGAGGAGTTGCTGGAGTTAGTGGAGTTGGAGATAAGGGAGTTATTAAGCGAGTATGGGTTTCCAGGGGATGAGATACCAGTGGTGAAGGTAAGTGCACTTAAGGCGTTAGAGGGGGAAGAGGGAGCGACTGAGCAGATAGTGGAGTTAATGAGCAGTATAGATGGTTATGTGCCGGAGCCAGAGAGGGATATGGACAAGCCGTTTTTGATGGCGATAGAAGATGTGTTCACGATATCAGGGAGGGGTACGGTGGTAACAGGGAGAGTGGAGAGGGGGAAGGTGGTTGCGGGGAATGAGATAGAGATAGTGGGGTTTAAGGAGACGGCGAAGACGGTGGCTACGAGTCTTGAGATGTTCAGGAAGATATTGGATGACGCGCAGGCGGGGGATAATGTGGGAGTGTTGCTCAGGGGGGTGGGTAAGGAAGATGTGGAGAGGGGGCAGGTGTTGAGTGCGCCTGGGAGTATAAAGCCTCACAGGAAGTTCAAGGCGGAGGTGTATGTGTTGAAGAAGGAAGAGGGGGGAAGGCATACGCCGTTTTTTCCAGGGTACAGGCCGCAGTTTTACTTAAGGACAACGGATGTGACGGGGTCGGTGGTATTGCCGGAGGGTGTGGAGATGGTGATGCCTGGGGACAATGTGAGCATGGATGTGGAGTTAATAGCGCCAGTGGCAATGGAAGAGCAGCTTCGTTTTGCGATAAGAGAAGGGGGAAGGACTGTGGGAGCAGGTGTGGTTACCAAAATTGTTGAATGATGGGAAAAGCTTCTAAAATAAGAATAAAGCTTAAGTCTTTTGACTACAGGCTTCTTGACAACTCAACAGAGGAAATTGTTGATACTGCTAAGAGAACCGGTGCTAGGATAGCCGGCCCGGTGCCTCTTCCTACAAATATAAACAGATACTGTGTACTGCGCGGTCCCCACGTCAACAAAAACTCAAGGGAGCATTTCGAGGTAAGAACTCACAAAAGGCTTGTGGACATACTTGAACCTACACAGCAGACGATAGATGAACTTATGAAACTGAATCTTGCTTCAGGTGTGGAAGTGGAGATAAAACTTACGGGTTCTTAAAAAATGATTCAGGGACTTATAGGAAAAAAACGGGGAATGACCGAGTTTTTCAACGATGACATGGTAAAGGTCATCACCACGGTTGTTGAAGCGGGTCCGTGTCTTGTGGTTTCAAAAAAAACTGTAGATTCAGACGGCTACGACGCTGTTCAGCTCGGTTTTGGAGATGTGAAGTCTCAGCGTCTTACACGTTCTGCAAAGGGACATTTTGCGAATTCTGGGGTAGCTCCCAAAGCAAAGCTTAAGGAGTTTTCCGCTACGGTTGAAGATTGCAATGTGGGAGACATAGTAAAAGTCGACATTTTCAAGGTAGGTGATGTTCTTGATGTCACGGCTAGAAGCAAGGGCAAGGGCTTTGCCGGAACCATAAAGCGCCACAATTTCTCAAGACAGCCGATGTCCCACGGCGGCATGGCTCACAGGAGGCCCGGTTCTGTCGGGCAGGCTTCATATCCTGCCAAGGTATGGAAAGGACTGAAGATGTCAGGACGTATGGGAGGGGAAAACGTAACGATTCAGGGGGTGAGGGTGGTGGATATAGATATCGAGAAAAACCTTCTTTTCGTAAAGGGTTCGGTACCAGGCCCGGTTGGAGGAACAGTTCTTCTACGGCACACTTCAAAGGGGGCAAAACATGCTTCAAATTGAAGTTTACGACATGGCGAGGAAAAAAGTGGGAACGATGGAACTGCGCTCCGATATATTCGGAGCACCGGTCAAAAAACACTTACTCCATGAAGTTGTCAACTGGCAGCTTGCCAAAAGAAGATCCGGAACCTCTTCCACCAAAACGAGGGGTGAAGTCAGAGGTGGAGGTGCAAAACCGTGGAAACAGAAACATACCGGTCGTGCAAGAGCAGGATCCAGACGTTCTCCGATCTGGCGCAAGGGTGGGGTGGTTTTCGGGCCGAGACCTAAAGACTGGTCTTACTCTATTCCAAAAAAAGTAAGGAAAGGGGCACTTGTTTGTGCTCTTTCAAGTCGTTTCGGCGAAGGTGCTATAGTGGTGCTTGACAATCTGGAATTCCCGGAAATAAAAACAAGACAGGTAGCTAAATTCATGAAGAATTTTGAATTTTCTCAAACTCTTGTAGTTGTCAGTTCTGATAATCAGAATCTGTACAAATCGGCAAGGAATATTCCCGGTGTGAAAGTGCTAAAAGACGAAGGACTTAACGTCTATGACCTGCTTAAGCATAGAAATATAGTAATGGTGCGGGATTCTGTTGAAAGAATTCAGGAGAGACTGTCATGAAAGATCCCCGCTCCATCATAAAACTTCCCCTGATTACCGAAAAAAGCACCGGAGCTAGGGAAAATGGATGGTATGTTTTCTCCGTCGATAGAAGATGCAATAAAAAGGAAATACAAGACTCAATAGAGAAAATTTTTGGCGTCAAGGTGGATAGGGTGAGAACGCTTGTTCTTCCTGGAAAAAGAGTAAAAAGATTCGGCAGGGTTGTCGGAAAGAGATCAGCCGTAAAAAAGGCTTACGTGAAGCTCAGAGAAGGGGAAATCAACCTGTTTGAGGGAGTTTGATCATGGGAGTGAAAAAATATAACCCAACATCTCCAGGCAGAAGGTTCATGTCCGGGTTTGATTTTGAGGAAATAACTTCAAAAAAACCCCACAAGTCCCTCACACTTTCTCTTAAAAAGAACTCTGGGCGCAACTCTCAGGGTAGGATCACCAGCTTCAGGAAAGGGGGTGGCCACAAGAGAAGGTACAGAATAATAGATTTTAAAAGGGAAAAGCACGGCATACCTGCCAGAGTCATCTCGCTTGAATATGATCCATATCGGTCGGCCAGAATAGCGCTTTTAGCTTACGCCGATGGTGAGAAAAGATACATTATAGCCCCCGCCGGTCTTAAAGTGGGCGACAATCTCAATTCAGGACCTGGCGTGGAAGTTTCAAGAGGAAACGCTCTTCCCATAGAAAACATTCCCGTGGGCACGGTTATTCACAATATAGAGCTCAGACCCGGAGGCGGAGGAAAGCTGGTTCGTTCTGCAGGGGCTTCGGCACAGATTGTTGCAAAAGACGGGAACTATGCACAGATAAAACTTACCTCTGGTGAAATAAGACTGATTCATCTTCGTTGTATGGCTACAGTGGGGAGGATTGGTAATGCCGAGAACGAGCTTGTGGTCTGGGGAAAGGCCGGAAGATCGCGCTACAAGGGCGTGAGACCCACGGTTCGCGGAGTGGCGATGAACCCGGTTGATCACCCTCACGGCGGAGGAGAAGGTAAGGCGACCAAGGGCAACCCCCATCCTGTTTCGCCCTGGGGGTGGATTACGATAGGTAAAAAGACGAGAAACAACAAGAGGATGGACAAGTACATAG
>JAPOSJ010000139.1 GCA_026709745.1 Candidatus Dadabacteria bacterium
GAATCGGCATCCGTTATAGTGTCCCCTACTCCTGCTTCCCCAATTTCCTTTATGGATGCTGTTATAAAGCCGACCTGTCCGGTCGTGAGTCGCTCAAGTTCCGTTGCCTGAGGAGCGAACGCACCTATTTTTCTAACCTCGTATTTTTTCCCGGTCGCCATGAGCTTTATTCTCATGCCCAGTTTTACTTCCCCTTCATATATTCTGATCAGCATAACGACCCCCTGATATGAATCAAACCAGCTGTCGAATATAAGTGCCTTGAGCTCCGTGTTTCCAGGATTTTCAGGCGGCGGCACGAGCGCGATGATAGATTCCAGTATCTCTTTGGTTCCTGTGCCGTCCTTGGCACTTGCCAAAACAGCACCCTCGGCGGATATGCCCACTATGTCCTCTATTTCTTTCTTCACTCTCTCCGGTTCGGCGGAAGGAAGATCTATCTTGTTTACGACAGGTATCATCTCAAGCCCGGAATCGGCGGCCAAATAAGCGTGGGCAAGTGTCTGGGCCTCTACCCCTTGGGAAGCGTCGACGACAAGTAGTGCTCCCTCGCAGGCTATCAGACTTCGCGAAACCTCGTAGCTGAAATCGACATGTCCCGGAGTGTCTATCAGGTTAAATTCATATGTTTTGCCGTCGTCGGCCCTGTATCTCAGTCTTACCGCCTGGGCCTTTATGGTTATTCCCCTCTCCCTTTCTATCTCCATGTTGTCGAGAAACTGCTCGGTCTTCTCCCGTTCGCTGAGGGTGCCGGTAAACTCAAGAAGCCTGTCCGCGAGGGTTGATTTGCCATGGTCCACATGGGCTATTATGGAGAAGTTTCGAATGAGTGCTGTTTGCATGATCAGGCTGAAAGTTTAAAGTAATGCCCTCCATGTTTCAAACGCCCGAGGGGAGCGGCTCAGACATGAATGAAAACGGATGCACGTTTCGTAAAGACTTTATAAATGAGTGTCAGAAGCAAAGTCTGTAACACTTTTGTTTAGAAGCAAAAAGATTAAGTGTAAAAATTGCAGGGCGATGTGTTACAATAAGAATCCTAGCAATTAGGAGGAACATTAAGGAGGATAGAAGATGAAAAAAATAATAATAGGTGGGCTTTCCATGTTGCTTGTCGCGACCTTGGTTATTCCCCTTACCTATGCCTTTGAGCTGGACAAGATGGTGGTTCTTGGAACCCGTTTCCAGGAGCGCAGCGTCTCGGATTCGCCGGTTCCCGTTGACGTTATAACCGAGGAGGAAATCGTAGCTACGGGACAGACGGAGGTCGGAAGGGTTATTCAGGAACTCGTACCGTCTTTTAACTTTTCAAGCTCAACCATAAGCGACGGAACAGATGCCCTTCGTCCCGCAACGCTTCGCGGACTGGGGCCTGACCAGGTGCTGGTGCTGGTTAACGGAAAACGCCGCCACAAAAGCGCACTTATACACGTAAACACTTCGGTTGGTCGTGGCACTGCGGGGGTTGACATGAACGCGATTCCAGTGAGTGCTATAAAAAGAATTGAGGTGCTGAGAGACGGGGCTTCGGCTCAGTACGGTTCGGATGCTATATCAGGTGTTATAAACATAGTACTTAAAGACGGCTATGACGGTAAGATAACGGCCACTGCCGGACAGCTCTATGAAGGGGATGGAGAAACACTGGTTGCAAGCCTCAACAAGGGTTTTTCGCTCGGTGGAGAGAGTGTTGTTAATGTTACACTAGAAGTAAGGGACAGAAAAAGTTCCAATCGTGCTGGGCTTATGGGCGATATCCACTATCCGGGTACTGAACGACTGGAAAATCCAGCTGTGTGCGCAGGAGAGAGCAGCTGTAATCAACTTGCAGCTCCTAGTGCGGATAATGACAATCAGAAGGAACTTGATCTGGACAGGGATGCGTTCAGAGTCGGCGATGCGGATTCAACGCATGTGAGTTTTGTTGCTAACATGAGAGGACCCGTGGATCTCATGGATGGTGAAGTCTATGGCTTTTTCGATTTATCAATAAGGGATAACGAGAGTGGAGGTTTTTACAGAAGGGCGAACCAGCTGGATAGAAATCCTTTTGGGTCTGATTATCCAGACGGTTTTCTTCCGCTTATAAATACCCGCGTGAATGACTACGCATTCGGCGCGGGTTTTGAGGCTGATCTAACTGATAATGTCGCAATGGATTTGAGTTATGTAGTAGGCGGAAACACTTTTGCTTTTGAAATAACCGATTCCCATAACGCTTCTTGGGTAGCATGCCATGTAGATTCTACCAACTGCCTTGATGGTAATTACTCCGGTGAAATTCCATCATCTGCGGAAGCAGGGAAACTGAAGCTTTTTCAGCATACGGTGAACCTCGATTTTACTTCTCCTTTCAGCTTTGGAAGCCTCGCTTGGGGTGGTGAATACAGGAGGGAGCAATATGAAATAGAAGCTGGCGAGGAGTACTCATATTTAGACTATGATAGACCTGGTGGAGGATCTGGAGGAATACAGGTGTTTCCAGGTTTTAAACCCTCAAACGAGGTCTCTGAGACGAGAGACGCTCTTGGTGCTTATGTGGAAACGGAGTTTGACCTTGGGGAAATGCTGCTTTTAAGCCCGGCCGTGCGTTATGAGAACTACAGCGATTTCGGAAACACCTTTAATGGTAAGCTTTCCGCGCGCGCTCAGCTTGCTGAGGCATTTGCTCTCAGGGGTTCGGCGAGTACAGGATTCAGGGCTCCTTCAATGCAGCAGATCTACTTCAATAATATTTCTACGCAGTTCAGAAATGTTAACGGGGAACAAGTGGCATTTGACGTAGGAACTTTTCGCAACGACAGTGATGTAGCTAAAGAATTTGGCGTTCCTGAACTGAAAGAAGAGGCCTCAAGGAACTTCAGCGCGGGTTTTGTTTTCAATCCGATCCCTGCTCTTACAATTACTACGGATTTTTATTATGTAACAATTGATGATCGTATTATCTTGAGTGGTACTATAGGAGACGATGACGTTGCAGTTGTTTCAGATACTATAAAGCAAAGGCTGAGAAATGCAGGAGCGGAAACAGCACAGTTTTTCATGAATGCTGCTGATACCACTACTAAAGGTGTGGATATAGTCGCAAGCTATAATTACTCTTTTGCAGACAGTTCCGTTTTAAATCTGGTTTTTGCCGGAACGGTAAATGAAACCGAGATCACGGACGTAAATCTTCCATTGGATCTTCCTGAATCGTTGTTTACCGCCCAAGACCGTTCAATTGTGGAAGAGTGGCAGCCGAAAGACCGTTTTTCACTTTCGGGTACATATTCAAGAGGGCCTGCGTCTCTGATGGTTGCCGTTCACCGCTACGGAGAATATACGGTTGTTGACGGGGGAAAACAGACTTTTGGGGCAAAATATCTGACCGACGCAAGCCTGAGTGTAGATGTCGGAAAGGTCGGCACGTTTAAAGTCGGGGCTAACAACCTTTTTGATGTAAAGCCTGACAAAAACGAGATTGGCCAGTCAAGGGGCGGTACAATATATGACCATGAAGGCAACCTAATAGTTGATTCTCCAGGGGTCTTCACCTACTCGAGGCGTTCGGCTCCTTTTGGAATTAACGGAGGGTATTACTACCTAGCTTACGAGTATTCCTTCTGAGACCTTATAACTTAATTTCAATTTCCGCGGGGTGTTGCTATCCCCGCGGACATCTCTTTCACTTCTTCACTTCATTATATCGCTGATGACCTTATCACCATAAGCTTTTCGTGGGTCATCTCCCGCATCGTGTACGGGATTCCTCCCGTTCCGATTCCCGAGTGCCCGGCTCCACGAAAAGGCATCCAGTCGACCCGGAATGCGGTGTGATCGTTTATGAGCACTGAAGTTGCCTTTAACTTTCTCACGGCCTCAAGGGCGGTATCGATATTCTTGGTGAATATTGATGCTTGAAACGAGTAGGGCAGGCTGTTTGCCTGTTCTATGGCCTCGTCCATTTTTTCGTAAGAGTAAACCGCTATAACGGGTCCAAAAATCTCCTCACGTGAGAGTCTGCAGTTCTGACTCGGGTTGAGTATTACCGTGGGCTCGTAGCAGGTTTTCCCGATTTTTTTGCCCCCGCAAAGAACTTCTCCATCTTTCCTCGAGGCATCTTTTACCCATCTGTTAACTCTAAGTACCTCTTTTGGGCTTATGAGAGGACCCACCTGGGTTTCCTCGCTCATGGGGTCTCCGACTTTTGTTTCCTGTGCAAGTGCGGTGAGTCGCTTTGCCACTTCTTTTACCACAGAACTGTGGGCAAAAACTCTTTGTACAGAAACGCATACCTGGCCCGCGTGGTAGAAGCCGCCTTTTGCGAGAAGGGGGAGCATGTCGTCTATGTCTGCATCACGCTCTACTATCACGGGAGCTGCGCCTCCATGCTCAAGAGCACACCTTGTCCCCGGCGCGAGTTTTGACCTCAGATGCCAGCCCACTTTGGCGGAGCCGATAAATGTGAGGTAGTTTACCCTTCTGTCGGTGGCCAGTGCTTCGGCGAGCGTATCGTCCACTATAACAGCACGAGCCCACTTTTCCGGAAGACCGCTCTCATAAAGAGCTTCAAGCAGGTTGAAGCAGGAAAGGGGAGTATTAAGAGCCGGCTTTATGATTACCGGGCAGCCAACGGCCACCGCAGGTATCACTTGGTGAACAGAGAGGTTAAAAGGGTGATTAAAGGCCGAGATGGCCACCACAACCCCGATCGGTTCCCTGAAAGTAAATGCCATCCTGTTAAGAGAAGCAGCGTTTGAACCCATCGGTATTTCCTCTCCTCCAAGGTTGAAGAGGGATTCAGTTGCCACCTTGATTCCGTTTATAGCTCTAGTAATCTCGGCTCTGGTGTCAATGAGAGGTTTTCCTCCCTCTGTCGCTGCCTCCATTACGATACGGTCGTAGTTTCTCTCAACAAACTCCCTGGTTCGCTCGAGAATCTCTATTCTTTGCGGAATGGGAATTTTTTCTGACGGCCGATCGGCAAGAGCTCTTACCTCGGAAAGTGCCTTCTCCATCTCCCTTTTGCTGGTCATGGGAATTGTTCTTATGAGTTTTTCATCATAGGCTCCAAGGACTTCAAGTGTTTTCGGCATGTTTTTTTACCTCCAGTATATCCGTGCTGGTTGCCACTTTATTCGATACCTGATTCCAAGCGTGTTTTACATACCTACCGCAGGTGTTTATAATTGTTAAAAATAAGATGTGGCTTTTAATGATTGCGCGTACAACTTCATTGGTTGTTTTTGCAGTCGCGGTTTTTGTTCTCTGGCCGCTTCTGTCTGCAACCGCTCAACAGGCTCAGAAAAAACCGCCCGAGGGTGTCATGGGACTTACCGAGGAACAGTGGAGAGAGAAACTCTCGCCCCTTGAGTATGAAG
>JAPOSJ010000165.1 GCA_026709745.1 Candidatus Dadabacteria bacterium
GGTTGGAGACAGGGATGGAAACATCGTTGAGAGCTACTCTTACGCGGAAACCAACGCGTGGGCTAACAGGGTGGCAAATGGGTTTGCCCAAGGGTTTGGAATAAATAAAGGGGACAAGGTCGGTATGTATATGCTCAACTGCTCGGAGCATGTGATATCGATTATCGCCATACACAAATGTGGCGGGGTGCAGGTTCCAGTAAACAAGGACGAAAAAGGCGAAAGACTGGCCTACGTAATAAACTATTCAGACATGAGAGCCCTTGTTATTGACGAAGGAAGCATCCCTTTCATAGAGGAAATCGGTGACAGCCTTGAGCATCTTGAAGTGGTTTTCGTTACGGTTGACAGTCCTCCTGAAAAAATCGGTGGGATAAAGACCCTTCCTTTTTCAGAGTTTGATAAATATGACGACACTAATCCTGGGGTAGATGTCACTACCGCCGACATGGAGAGGTGCATGTTCACGTCCGGTACGACTGGTATGCCGAAGGGGGTTGCCAGAGATCATGGAGGGGTGATCATGACGGTTCGCTCTTATCTGCAGCAGCAGGGAGTAAGGAGCGATGACGTGCTCATGAGCATACTTTCACTAGGTCATGCAAACGCTCAGGTAATGTGCCTTTTCAGCGCCATGGCAGCCGGTGCCACAGCAGTGTTCTTTCCAAGGTTTTCCGCTTCCAACTTCTGGAAGTGGGCGGCCGGTTGCGGTGCAACATGCGTTAACATGCTGGGAGCTGTAGCCGAGTATCTCTGGGCTGCGCCCGAGAGCGAGTGGGACCAGAAGCACAAAATAAGGATAATGCTAGGTTCCCCGGCTCCGAGGAACCTGAAGGAATTCCAAGAGAGGTTCGGGGTAAGAGTGATAGACGGGTACGGTTCGACCGAGATGGGCATGGTTCTCTGGAAAGACCCTGAGGATCACCGTCCAGGCTCTTCGGGTTTTCCCATGGAGGGATATTACGTTGAGTTGAGAAACCCCGAAGATATCGATACGGTGGTAAGACCGTTTTGGGATTCTACCGATGACATTACTCCTCCTGATGACGCAAAGGGGCTTCTTTTCATAAAGCCTCTTGTTCCGCATACGACCCTGAATGAATATTTCAAGGACGAGAGAAGAACAAGGGAGGCCTTTGACGATGACGGTTTCTTCAATTCGGACGATCTTTTTGCCAGAGGTATTGATGGGAGATACTATTTTGTCGGAAGGTTCAGCCGTATCAGGGTTTCTGGCGAAAATGTGGATCCTGTAGCCGTCGGGGACGAGGCGATGCAATACCCAGCGATTCAGGAAGCCATTGCGGTCGGTATAAGGCTCCCAAACGTTTCAGATGACGAGATCAAGCTCTGCGTTACACTTAAGGTGGGAGAGGAATTTGATCCGATAGAATTCTCCAAATGGATGGCCGAAAGAGTTATAGTGGCCATGGTGCCTAGGTTCATAGAGGTTTACGAGGATGGATTTCCTGTAACCGCGACCCAGAAAGTTAAGGTCGCTGAAATAAAGGAAATCACGGAAAATACTTGGGACAGGAACAAAACAGGTCTCAAGTTCAGTGCCAGAAAATAAGATTTCCTTATTATCCGCTCCGTGTCAGGCCAGAGGCAGCATGATGAAAACTTTATGGCTCTGGCCATAAGGGAAGCTGAGAGGGCGGCCTCAGAAGGCGAGGTTCCGGTCGGAGCAGTTATAGTTGATGGGTGTGGCACTGTAGTTTCAGCGGCCCATAACCTGAGAGAGTCTGCTTCGGACGCCACCGCCCACGCAGAGATTCTGGCCATACGCCGGGCGTGCCGGGTTATAGGAGGCTGGAGACTTTCCGGCACTTCGATTTACGTCACTCTTGAACCCTGTGCCATGTGCATGGGAGCAATCGTTAACGCAAGAATAGACAGGCTTGTCTTCGGCGCTGCAGATCCCAAGGGTGGGGCGATTGTAAGCAATTTTAGAATTGGTGCTGGAAACGAACTCAATCACCGCGTGGAATTTCTGGGTGGAATCTGTGCTGAACGCTGCTCAAGTATCCTTGAAGATTTTTTCAGGAAGCTTCGCGATTCCTGAATTCAGGCTTGGGGGATGATGACGATTTTCTTCTGGATCCCCTTGAGGAGGAGTTTCCGCTTTTCCTCTTTGCGCTATCTGTTTTCTTGCTTCCGTGTCCCCCGATGTTTATGGCGACACGCTTATTTTTTCCCTCGTCACTGTTTTTTGAGGCTATTTTGCCTATAATGTATTCAAGCGACTTTATAACTTCCCCATTTTTTCCTACGAGGAGTTTTTTGTCTTTAACGTTCCATACTTCAAGTATTATCTTGCTGTCGGTCTCCTCTGTTTTTACACTCTGCGGTATTGAAAAGAGAAATCCAAGAACGGTTTCAAGGGTCTTTTTTGCCCGAAACGCCTTTTCGCTCAGACCTCCTGTCTTTATCTCTGCCCTAACTATGGCGTTTCTGCTTCCTATCCCCAGAACGCCCTTAGAGTCTTCCCTTATAACTTCGATTTCCACTTCTTCCTTTGAGACTCCGAGTTCCTCGCATGCATTCAATACGGCTTCAGAGATGGTTTTTCCTTCTTTTTCTATTACACTTGCCATTATTATTGCTATCCTCCTTCTGGATCCGGGACCTGTCGATTGATGTACAGCTGCTGAAAGACAGAGAGAATATTGCTCACGGTCCAGTAAAGTATAAGACCGGAAGGCAAACCCCAGAACATTACGGTAAAAATTATAGGCATAAACTGCATCAGTTTCATCTGCAGTTCCATTGTTTCGCTGCCCGGGGCAGTCATCGGAGTGAGTTTCTGCGAGAGAAACCAAGAGACGCCCATCAGAATTGGCAGTACTCGAAATGGGATTCCCATTACGTCAAACAGATGTTCGGGTTGAGAAAGATCGTTTACCCAGAGAAACGAACTGTGTCTTAAATCTATCGAATACAGAAGCGCGAAATAAAGTGCTATGAAAACGGGGAACTGTATGAGCAGGGGAAGACACCCACCGAGGCTGCTGAGCGGGTTTATGTTGTTGCTGGTGTAGAGCTTCATCATCTCAGTCTGCTGGGTCGATTTGTCGTCTTTGTATTTTTCCTTGAGGGCGTCAATTTCAGGTTTGAGCCCCTTCATCTTGTTTTGCATGGCTTTCATTGACTTCATGCTTTTCACTGTAAGAGGAAGGAATACAACCCTGAGAAGAATGGTGAGCACTATTATGGAGATTCCGTAGTTGCTGAAAAAATTGTTGACAAACTTAAGGGCTACGACTGCAATCTTTGTAAGTCCTCCCACGTAGCCGTAGTCAATGGATTTCTCAAGCTTGTATCCGGCTTCCTTGAGGTCCAACTCGTTTTTTGGGCCGAAATACGATTTCCATCCGACCTTGTAGCTTTTGCCTGAAACCGTTTTCTGCTCGGGATAGGAAAAACTTGCCCCGGCAACACCTTTTTCATCAAGTGGTTGCAGGTAAAGTTCCCTGTCTCCTCCTATTTCCGGCAGAAAAGCGTTGAGAAAGTATTTGTCGCCGAAACCGAACCAGTTTGGCTCCCCAATGTAAGTTTTGACCTCTTTAAGGGGTTTTTTAATGCGCTTGACCTCGCCGCCAACCATGGAGACAAATTCGTATAAACTGTTTGAACCGCTGCTCTCATATACTGTGTTTTCCCAAGTTACGTAAACTTTCTGGCTTATCTGTCTCTGCGTTCCGTTAAACACCTCAAGATTTTGCCGGATGAAATATTTTCCTGGATAAAAGGAGATTGTTTTGCGCACCGTGAGCCCATCGGGTTTTTTCCAGACCAGATTGACGTCAAGTCCATTCTCTCCTACAGCCAGATTGGTGTCCCCTGTGTAGGAAAATGGGATAAGTTCCGGCATTTTCTCGTTTTTAACTCTCAATGTGGTGTCAAACGACTTTTTCCCTTCGCTTATTGCTGCCACCGCCGCTGAGCCCGGTTCTATAGAGGTTCTGTATTCCAGAAGTTCCCAGCCCGTTATCCTTCCTCCGAGGGTGTCTATCTCCGCTGTGTAAATATCAGAGCTGACTTTTATGATCTTGGAAGTGTAGGAAGGTTTAATCGGTTCAAATTTTTCGGGAGATTTTTGAATGGAACCTGTTTCTTCAGAAAAGTTTCCTGAGGCAAAGGACATCGGCGCAGGCTGATCTGTTCTAGTGGCTTTTTTTTCTTCTGGAGTTTCAGTGAAAAATGCTGAGTAACCAACAATTACAAGTACCGATAATACCAAGAATAAAATGTAGTTTTTCTTGAGGTCGCTGTTCATGTGCTGTTTTTTCGGGTTTTATGAAAAAGATATGAGGTACTATTGCGGTTTGCGCAAGACACCTGTGACAGTGCTCCTGTTCTCTGTGCCTAGCTCCAGAATGTAGAAGGAAATCAGAGAATAAAAATCCATATGAGCAATGATACATGATAAGTTCCGATAGGAACAGATTATTTTTGTCCCCGATTTCCGCCGTTGAAACCCGCCGCTACCTCTATTACACTATGAAGACATGTTCGGTGTTCTCAGCGTCATAACTTAACAGAGCGAAGAGTCGGCGTTGTAGTTAAAAAGGTTTTTGTGCCGATAAAGATAATAATTTTAAACTTACAGACATGATATATTCAATTTGCGCAAAGCGGTTTTTGTTTACGGTTTTTCTTGTGTTCTTCGTCTTTTTTCACTCTTCTCACATAGCTGTGGCGGAAGGCTTCTATCTGGGAGGGGCGGTCGGCGGGGAATACTTTGATGTGAACTATGGTAAATCGGTAACCCTCAATCCTTCGGATGATGCGTCCGTAATGAATCGGGACGGCGATTCCGGTCAAGGGGGAATAAGTTCGTTCAAAGCTATACTTGGGCACCGCTGGAATCTATCCGGTGATCTCTATTTTTGGGAATTATATAGCAAAGTTGACAAAAACAAAGAGGGGTTGATATGATGGGAAGATGCGAAGAAAGGTTGTTTTTGTTTTGGGACAAGGTTCAGCACTTGTGCTGGGGGCATGGGTAGAAGCAATGTTTTTTGATTTTTCACAATGGATTTGGCCTGTAAGCGCTATAATTGGAATGCTGATTGCGGGTTATGTATTTTTTACCGAACCAGAAAAAAGTATTTTTTTATTAGAGGATTCCGATAAACAAAAAAATAAAATAAATATTTCTGAAGATATGTGGTTTCTTATTTTGGTGGTAATTGTTTTTGTTTTTTGTGTCGGCATTACTACTTCTATAAAAGTAAACCCAATACCATAAAAACTTTGGAAAGAAAGTAGACAAAATTGCTGTTATCCTGTAATCTATTCCATTATGAAAAAACAGCGTGTTAAGACAATCAGCTTGTT
>JAPOSJ010000121.1 GCA_026709745.1 Candidatus Dadabacteria bacterium
TCCAGAGAAAATAAGACATGGTCCCGACTGTGTTAAGCTTAGTCACCCTGTGATCGACCATCCATTTCCAGAATCGACTTGAGCTGTATTTCTCCTCCACTACGGCCTTCGCTCCCTTTATAAGTGCGGGGTAGATGGTCATCACCATTGCATTTGAATGAAAAAGCGGAAGGCAGGTGAAGCACACGTCTCTGGGGCCGATGTCCATTATCTCCGAATAGTTCCTCGCACTGCTGTAATCGGCGGCCGAGGGCCTCAAGACCCCCTTTGAGCGGCCCGTGGTACCCGAGGTGTACATGAGCCTTGCGTAGTCCATGAAGGTTATCTCAACATCCGGTTCTTTGGCCGTCCCCGAGCTTATAAACTCGGAGTAGGAAATCATGCTCCGGTGTCTGTATCCGTGTTTTCTGAACTTCTCGCTGCCGCTTCTGGTCCAGACTATCACGTGGCGGAGCCCTGAGATCTGTTTTGCTATCGGGGGCATACGGTCAAGATACTCCTCCGCTATGAAAAGCACTTCGGCGTCCGAACTTGTGATTATGTACTCAAGAAAATCCATTTTATAGGCCGTATTTATGGGAACCATAACGGCTCCCATCTTGAGAATTCCGAACCAGGTTATTACGTAATCATCCGAGTTAGGCATGTAGACGGCGACCTTTTTCTGCTTTTCAACCCCCAGGCTGCAAAGGGCATTTGCCACCCGGTTGGCGAGACGGTTTGTCTGGTAGAAACTGAGGGGCTTTTTATAGCCGAACTGAAGGAAGGGCTTTTTGCCCAGTTTTTTCGCCTGGTTTCTAAGCACTTTGGGGAGCACCCAGTTCGATCTTTCTTCGTTTAGGGACCAGTTGACATCAAACTTCCCGTTCTCACGCTTGTAGGTGACGAGATGCATAAGGTCCTTGGGTTTTTGTCTAGTCATTTCTCTCTCCTTTTCAAGGTTAACGCAGGGGAGTTAAAATCAGGGTCAGGTCTTTTTGTTTTATCTGAATTCCTCTCCTGTAGATTCTGCCTCGGGTTTTTTCTTAGCGAATATTTTCGCGATAATTATTCCAATCTCATAGAAAATGAAAAGCGGAACAAGCATGAACATCATCGATACGGCGTCTGTAGTGGGGGTTATGAAAGCGGCGAGTACTGCATTTATCAAAAGGGCATATTTTCTCTGCCTGGAGAGAAACCCGGCCGTCACAAGCCCGAGTCGTGAGAGGATGAATATCACAAGCGGAAATTCAAACACTAACCCGAAGCCGATCATAAGTGCCGTAAGAAACGAAAGCGCTTCCTGTATGCTTGGAAACGCCTTTACGTAATGCGTTGTGTATTCTCCGAGCAGAAACGCCAGCCCCTTGGGGGCGGCGAGGAAATAGCAGAAAAGAGCACCCAGAATGAAAAACAGCGTTCCGAACACAACAAGCGGAATTACAACTTTTTTTTCATTCTTGTAGAGCGCTGGGGAAACGAAATGCCAGGCGTTATACAGAATGAACGGAAAGGAAAGGAAAAAAGAGAAAAAGAGCGATACCTTGAGGTATGTGAGAAATCCCTCTGCCGGGCGCGTGAATATTAGGGAGCTCCCCTCGGGAAGGCTCTTTATTATGGGATTCATGAGCAGGGAGAATAGCTGTTTTGAGAAAATGTAGCAGGGAATGAAAAAGAGAAGTATCGGAATCAGTGAATATATGATTCTTTTTCTCAGTTCTTGTACGTGCTCAAGAAAATTCATGCCTGTTTCTTCTTGCATTGCAGCAGGTTAAAGTAACTCAAATTGCGGTTTTTAACAATTTTACACCCCGCACTGTGCCGCATCCGACGGCCTTTGAAACACCTCCAAGCTGATTGACATTGTCTTTCGTTTAACTATTATCTTAAGTGATTTTTATCCCGCCTTCCCGGAGGAATCTCTTGAAAATACTTATAACTGATGGACTTGCGAAGCAGGGCCTTGAACTTCTCAGGGCAGCCGAGGGAATTGAGGTTGACGAGAGAAAAGGTATCTCTGCAGATGAGCTTACGGATATAATAAAGGATTATGAAGGTATTGTGGTAAGAAGCGCAACCAAGGTCACAAAGGAAATCATAGAGGCTTCATGCGGGCGGCTTAAGATCATAGGACGTGCCGGTATAGGAATAGACAACATAGACCTTGACGCGGCCACCAGAAACGGAGTGGCCGTGATGAACACCCCCGAATCAAACTCCATAACCACTGCCGAGCACACCATTACACTTTTGCTTTCACTTGCGAGAAGAATTCCCCAGGCCCACTCCTCTATAAAATCGGGCAAGTGGGACAGGAACAAGTACAAAGGAGTCGAGGTTTACGGAAAGACTATAGGACTTGTGGGCCTCGGAAACATAGGAAAGCTGGTCGCCGAGCGTGCGATGGGTCTTAGGATGAAGGCCATTGCCTATGATCCATACCTGAGCCGGGAAGCTGCCAAGAAGCTCAGCATTGAGCTTGTTTCTCTCGATGACCTTTTCCGCCGCTCAGACGTCATAACCGTGCACACGCCTCTTACCGATGAAACAAGAGATCTTGTAAACTCTGAGTCTTTCGCCAAGATGAAGGAAGGTGTGATAGTGATTAACTGTGCAAGAGGAGGCATAGTTAACGAGGCGGACATGGCCGAGGCGCTAAGCGAAGGCAAAGTGGGGGGAGCAGCCTTTGACGTTTATACCTCAGAGCCCGTAAACTCCGACAATCCACTTCTCTCGATCGATGAGAACATAGTGCTCACTCCTCATCTCGGCGCCTCGACTGAGGAGGCACAGATAAAGGTGGGGACCACCATGGCGCAGCAGCTAATAGATTTTGCGCAGAAAGGGGTCGTGAAGAATGCGGTCAACATGCCGTCACTCACGATGGAGCAGCTTGCCGTGATGAAGCCTTATCTCTCCATATGCGAGAAGATAGGAAGTCTTCACGGTCAGCTGTGCGAGGGCGCCGTCCGTACCATAGAAGTGAGTTACGAAGGAGATGTGGCTGCGATGGATACGGGATACTTGACGGTCTCGGTGCTCAAGGGCTTTCTCTCGCACATAATGGATATTTCGGTTACCCATGTCAATGCTCCTTCAATAGCAGAAGAGAGAAAAATAAAGGTGGTGGAGTCAAAGTCCGCGGCCAAAAGGCAGTACACGAACCTGATCACCGCGATGGTGACGACCCGTGAGGGGACAAACGAGATTTCCGGAAGCGTTTTCGGCGGAAACGACGGCAGAATAGTCTGTGTGAACGAGGTTGAGATTGACGTCGTTCCGAAAGGGTTTCTGCTTGTGAGCAACAACTACGACCGGCCGGGCTTCATAGGTTCCATGTGTTCCGTTCTAGGAAAAAACGAAGTGAACATCAGCCGCATGCACCTTGGAAGAAAATCCGTGGGCGGCGAAGCCATAGTGTTTACGAACGTTGATATCGAGGTGAGCGAGGAAGTGATCCGGGAAATTGCAGCTATAGAGAACATTATTTCGGTAACCCAAGTAAGTTTCTCAGATGAATAAGTTTCTCATACTTCCCCAGGGAGTTAAGGATTTCGGCCCCATGAAGGCGGAGACCCTCAAGCGCATAGAGAACAGACTCCTTGAGGAATTTTCTTATTGGGGTTACAGAAAGGTTATAACCCCTCTTTTCGAGTATCTCGATACTATGTCCGTGGGCATCGGTGGAGACTTCAGGCACAGGTTGATGAAGTTTGTCGACCCGCACACAGGCGAAATTGTCGTGCTACGCCCGGATATCACTCCCCAGATCGGACGCATGGTCGCCACGCGGCTTAGCGACCAACGCCATCCCCTCAGGCTTTGCTATTCAGGAAGAGTGGTGAGGTATGAGGAAAAAGGAAGCGGCAAGGAAAGAGAAGTTTTCCAGCTCGGCTGCGAGCTTCTCGGGCTCAATTCCACTGAGGGAGATTCAGAGATAATCGCCCTTGCCATAAAGTCACTTAACCGTCTCGGCTTTAAGGAGATAACTCTCAATCTCGGGCACACGGGCATTCTCGACGCGGTTCTTCAGGACGCCGGCGAGATAAGGGACGAGCTTTTAAAGGCGCTTGCGAAAAAGGATCAGGAGCAAATAAGAAAGATAGTAGAGCCCTCTGCTATTCCAGCTGACGTAAAGGAAGTCCTTTTTTCCCTGTCTGATTATTACGGCGAGGTTGACGTTCTCCACAGGGCCGCACGCAACGAGAGATTCAGCCCCTGTATCAAGGAAATTATTTCCGTTATCAGCATACTTGAAGAGTACAAAGTCGAGTGCGACATATCGGTTGATCTCGTGGAGGTGAAGGGCTTTGAATACTATACAGGGGTCACTTTCGAGATAATATCCTCTGAGTTCCCAGCATCTCTGGTGACCGGTGGCAGGTATGACGGGCTCGTCAGCCGCTATGGGCGGAGCGTCCCAGCGGCAGGCTTCGCAATAGATGCTGAAGCTCTTATGCACAGAGCTAAGAACAGCGATGGGGAGAATCAGGTTCATTTCATAATAGTGCCCGGAAGCCCGGATTTGAGAAAAGACGCTATAAAGCTTGCCGATTGGCTGCGCTCAAGCAGTTTTAAGGTCATACTTGATTTAAATGCAAGCTATGAGGACATGATTGATTCCAAAGACTTTTTCGACGGAGATGGCTCGTTTGCTACATATGGAGTAATAAAACTCGAATCCTCTTCCGAAATAAAGCTGGTCGAGACCAGGACTGGGTCCATCAGGGAATTCTCGAATCTTGAGGAACTCCTCACGGGGGGAGGGCTCTAGGCTTGTCGAGCATAGTTGTTCTCGGTGCCCAATGGGGAGATGAGGGCAAGGGGAGGATAGTAGACCTTATAGCCGAGCGGGTCGATCTGGTAGTGAGATACCAAGGCGGAAACAACGCCGGCCACACGATAGTTACAGATGGAAAGAAAATCATACTCCACCACGTCCCCTCAGGCATACTCAGGGACAACAACCTTTCGCTTATCGGAAACGGGGTAGTTGTTGATCCCGGAGTGCTGGTAGAGGAAATAAACGCTCTCAGAAGTGTCGGGTACCCGGTCAGCCCCTCAAATTTTCTTGTGAGCGAAAGGGCCCACGTGATAATGCCCTACCACAGGGAAATAGATTTGCTTAGAGAGAAACACCACAGCCGCGTAAGGAAAATAGGAACGACCGGAAGGGGCATAGGTCCGGTCTATGAGGACAAGTACGCAAGGCGGGGGATAAGGATGCTTGACCTCATGGAGCCTGAGGCCCTTCGCCTCAGACTTGTTTCGGTTATGAAAGAGAAAAATGCC
>JAPOSJ010000177.1 GCA_026709745.1 Candidatus Dadabacteria bacterium
CCTGTTCTCCTTTATAAGAACTCCGTATGCACTGCCGAATGAAGCGTGCTGGTAATCAGACGCCGTCCTTACTCTCTTAAGTCCGGCGGCAGCACAGTAGCGGCTCTGCGCGAACGGGAGGTCCATGCTTACGGTTATTATCTGAACCGAGTCCGTAAGCGCTGCAGCTTCTTCATTAAACTTCCTGATCTGAACATCGCAGACCGGAGTATCAACCGAAACAACAACGTTGAAGACCTTTACGTCGTCGCCCAGGCTTTCGAGGCTGATCTCGCTTCCGAGAGTCTCAGTACAGGTAAAATCAGGTGCCGGGTCTCCTTTTTTCAGTTCAGGACCGAGAAGCGTTAGAGGATTTCCCTTCATTTTTACAATGTTTTCTCTTTCCATTTGCCTTTTTTCCTCCTTAAGGCTGTTTTTCCTCAATATCAAGGTTTATTTTTCTGGCCGTCGCATTCGCATCATAAATAGATATAACCATGATTAAAAGAGTCGCAAGAGAATACCCAGCAACCAGAGTAAGGGTAGAGAGGGGAATATTTTCAAGTGCGGATGCATCTGCGAACTGAAAGAAAACTTCAAGAGGTTCACTGGACAGGATGTTCACAATGATTATAAGTGCGAATATCGGTACCGCCTTTTTTAACTGCCTGTTGTAAAGCTGGCCGAGACCCGGAAAAACCAGGGAAAGCAGAACTGCCAGCCAAGGCTTTTTTCTTCTTTTTCCACGCATGGTCCACAAACACTCCATCAGCAAAGAAGAGCACTAAGGGCCTCTCCAGGACTTTTTGCTCTCATGAACGTTTCTCCTATAAGAAAAGTCTCTATACCGCAGGACATAAGTCCCTGCATGTCGGCAATTGATGATATGCCGCTTTCGCTTATTATGATTTTTCCTTCGGGAACCATGCCGGAGAGCCTCTTTGAGGTGTCAAGCGAAACGTCGAATGTCCGTAGGTCCCTGTTATTTATGCCGATTATTTCGCTCCCCACAAGCAGGGCGGTCTCTAGTTCCTCCTCGCCGTGCACCTCAACAATGCAATTCATCCCGAGGGAACGCGAGAGAGAAAGATATTCCTCTATCTGCACACGGTCCAACACAGCAGCTATGAGAAGTACGAGGTCAGCACCGTGGCACCTTGCCTCATAGATTTGGTAGGGGTCTATGGTGAAATCCTTTCTCAGAATCGGAAGTGCCGAGTGAGTTCTTATATCGGAGAGATAGGAAATATCGCCTCCGAAGAATCTGCGGTCGGTAAGAACTGAAAGCGCAAAGGCCCCTGAGGTTTCATACTCCCGGGCAATGGAAAAATGGTCGAAATCATCCCTTATGACACCCTTGGAGGGAGAAGCCCGCTTTATTTCCGATATTATCTTCACTCCGCACGTCTTTTCATGAAGGGCGGTAAAATCGATTGCAGGTACCGCGTCTGCGGCGGCGGATACCAACTCTCCCAGAGGAAGTTTTTTCTTCACCTCTTTTAGTTCCTCTTTTTTGTGGGCAATGATATCGTCAAGGATCATTCTGCTCGTTCCTGATTAGTAATTTCGATCAGTTTCTCAAGCTTTCCAAGTGCGGTACCGTTAACAAGAGAGTCCTCAGCCAGGTGAAGAGCTTCTGCGAGATTCGCCACCCTACCCGAGACGTATATGGCCGCCATTGCGTTCAGCAGACTTGCCTGAGTTTTGGCACCACGGTCCTCCCCCTTCAGCACGGAGAGGGTTATCTCAGCGTTCTCTGTAGCCGCCGAGCCTCCTTTGATTTCTTCTGAAGAGTAGATTTGCATGCCAAAGTCTTCGGGATTAAGCTCATACTCTCTGATTTGGCCATCGCGAAGTTCTGCCACTTTCGTGCTTCCCGTAACAGTTATCTCGTCCACGCAACCCTCACCATGAACCACCATGACGTTGTGCGAGCCGAGGTTTCTGAGCACTTCTGCCACGGGAAGGAGAAGATGCGGAGAGTATACGCCCATAACCTGATTTTTTACCCCCGCGGGATTTACCAATGGTCCTACCAGATTGAAAACCGTTCTTATTCCGAGGTCTTTCCTGCATTTGGCCACATTTCTCATGGCGGGATGATATACTGGGGCAAAAAGAAAAGCGATGCCCGCTTCAAGCAAACACTTCCGGGCAAGAACCGGGGAAATACCTATCTTTACTCCAAGGGCTTCCAGCACATCCGCGCTTCCAACCGGGCTTGAAACCGATCTGTTACCGTGTTTTGCGACCGTGACTCCTGCACCGGAAACTATGAAAGCCGCTGTTGTGGATATGTTAAAAGTACCGCTTTGGTCTCCGCCGGTTCCGCAAAGGTCCACAGCGGTTTCCCGCCCGCAGTCTATCTTCTCAGCCCTGCCCAGAAGAGCTTTTGCCACGCCGGTTATTTCGGGAACTGTTTCCCCCTTTATACTAAGCGCCGTGAGAAACGCCGCCATCTGGCTCTCGGGAAGTTCACCTTCCATCATGAGATCAACTACCGCCGTAACCTCTTTTTCCGATAGGTCCACACCTTCCACAAGTTTCGAGATTACATCACTTATCATCGCCGGATTCACCTTTTTCCATACTTTTCCCAATCTTGTCGAGAATACCGTTTATAAACGCAGCGGATGTCTCCGACCCGAACTCCTTGGCCACCTCAACCGCCTCGTTTATGGTAACAGCCAGAGGTATATCGCTCAAGAAAACGATTTCGTAAACCGAAAGACGCAAGATGTTCCTGTCTATCCTTGACATTCTCGACACCTTCCAGTGCTCGGAGAACCTGTCTGCCAGGTTGTCTACCGTGGCGATATTCTCAAGAACGCCCATGCATAGCGCAAAAGCGAACTTAAGCATTTCGCCACCCTCGGATTCATGATGAAGTGAACAGAAGTACTTAAAATCAGAACGCAACTCTGATAATTCCGGACAGCCGCTTCCTGACACAGGATCAAGCTGGTAGAGAAACTGGAGGGCAGCTTTTCTGGACGACCTTCTCTTCCCCATCTGGAAAATCTCAGGAAAGCACTTTTACAAGATTAACCATCTCAAGTGCACTAAGAGCGGCCTCGCTGCCTCTGTTCCCCGCCTTGACTCCAGCTCTTTCAATGGCCTGCTCCGTGGTTTCTGTGGTTATTATGCCGCAGCAGACGGGCACCCCGGTCTCAAGCGCCACCGCAGAGAGGTCTTTTGTCACCTGAGAAGCGAGGAAATCAAAATGGGAAGTTTGTCCCCTTATTATGGCTCCGATTGCCACGACGGCATCGTATTTTCCCGAAAGCGCGGCTTTTTTCACAGCTAGAGGCACTTCGAAAGAACCCGGTACTTTTATAATGTCTATTGCCCTCTCACCCGCGCCGTGGCGAAGGAGGGTGTCAACCGCTCCTTCTGTCATAGGGTTTGTGATAAAACTGTTGACCCTGCTTGACACTATGGCAAAGCGGAATTTCCCGGCATTCAGTTTTCCTTCTATCGTTTCAGGCATCTGCCTCCCTCTTACTTCGATATTGAGACAATATTACCGTAATCCGCACTTTTTCCTATAGCTGTTTCACTTTCCCTGTGATCGGAGATGTCTATTGGAAGGCTCCCGACCATCCTCAGCCCGAATCCTTCAAGTCCCTTTACCTTTATAGGATTGTTCGTGAGAAGCCTTATGTCTCGCACTCCTATATCCCTTAATATCTGGGCTCCCACTCCGTAATGCCTGAGTTCCGCCTTGAGGTCCTGTCTTCCCGGAACTGCATCGGGGACATTGCTTATTTGTCCGTTTGAATAACGTGCTATTTTTTTAGCGAATCCCCCGTTACTTGACTCCTGATTTATGTAAACAAGTACGCCCGAACCGTTTTTCTCTATCATCTCAAGGGAACGGGTAAGCTTGGCTCTGCTGTCACAGTAAAGCGAACCAAAAACATCACTTATGACACAGTCAGAATGCACTCTAACGAGGGTTTCCCGCTCGGGGCTTGGTTTGCCTTTGACAAAAGCTATGTGCTGGAGGCCGTCTATTTCATTTTCAAACACTATTGTCCGAAAAACCCCGTACGCAGTAGGTACTTCCGCCTCTGTCACCCTGCGCATGAAACTCTCTTTGCCTATCCTGTAGCTTATCAGGTCAGCAATAGTGGCGATCTTTATACCGTGTCGTTTCGAGAAGGCCTCAAGATCCCCAAGGCGTGCCATGTCGCCATCCTCTTTCATTATCTCGCAGATGACCGACGCGGGACGAAAACCTGCTAGCCGCGATATGTCGACCGAGCCCTCAGTGTGTCCGGCGCGGACAAGCACACCGCCCTTTTTGGCTATCAGAGGAAAAATGTGCCCGGGACGCACAAAATCCTCAGGTCTAGACTCTTCGGATATTGCCCGTTTTATCGTTAAAGCCCTGTCGTGGGTAGATATGCCGGTGGTGACCCCCTTTTTCGCATCTATTGGGACGGTGAAGGCTGTGTGTTCGGGGGCTTCATTGTACTCAGGCTTTATGGGCTGCAGTGCGAGGCGGTCAGCGTCTTCCTTGGTAAGTGAAAGACAGATCAGACCGCGGCCGTGGGTGGCCATGAAATTGATCACCTCTGCGGTGGCGTTCTCCGCAGGAATTACGAAGTCTCCCTCATTCTCCCTGTCTTCGTCATCAACAAGTATCACGATCTTGCCCTGCTTTACTTCTTCAATTATTTCTTCAATGGAGTTCATCAATTATGCTCCTTCCAAATGCGCGAAACGCAGTCCATACATTAAAAATACTTTTAAGCAGGATATAGAATAGACTGCGTCTCTGTCAACAAATACACGGGCTTACGTACGGAAAAGACCCACCTTCTGCTTATATCTCCTCCAGTTTTCTGGCACAGAATCTTCCTGCACTTTTCAGCATACCGGCTCACGGCTCGACTGAACGATACTCTCCTCCAACGCGGATTGTCCGACAACTTCAACAATGATCACAGATAGTTCAGAGCCAAATGCGTCTGTATGCTTCATCCTAGACCAGGAGAAACTTCTAACCAAGCTATTCGAGATTCTATCTGAACTGGAACGCACAGTTAAGTCTTCGCTCTACACTATGATATCCTCGAAAGGCATGGTCAGAGGAACTTCGACCCACCTAACTTATTTGAATCAATCTAAATCGATCCAAATGATTCAAAAACTGTTTCGATATTTCAAAACTTCGCCGGACATTATCCAACGCGCAGTTTTCTGAACCTTGCATATGAATGGTTATGCAAGCTTGGCATTGAGGAGCAGATTCCCAATC
>JAPOSJ010000149.1 GCA_026709745.1 Candidatus Dadabacteria bacterium
GGTAAGTTTCATATTCAGTTTTTCCGCGTGGCGTCATGTTCGGATTTCCACAAGTGGCAGTAATATGTCTTCAGCTGCCTGGGAAAGCACTGTGCCAGGACCGAATATCTGCGAGACTCCGGCATTTTTCAGATAGTCATAATCGCGTTTCGGTATTACTCCTCCTGCGACCACCACTATGTCGTCGGCCCCCATCTCTTTCAGCTTATCTATAAGTTCGGGAATGAGGGTCTTGTGACCGGCGGCCAGGCTCGATATTCCTATTACGTGGACATCGTTTTCAACCGCCTGCCTTGCCGCCTCCTCCGGGGTCTGGAAAAGAGGTCCTATGTCCACGTCGAAACCCAAGTCGGCAAAACCCGTCGCTATTATCTTCGCCCCGCGGTCATGGCCGTCCTGGCCCATCTTGGCAACAAGTATTCTGGGTCTTCTTCCTTCAAGTGCGGCGAAACGATCGGCAATCTTCCTTGCCCTGGCGAATCCGGCATCCTTTGAAATCTCCGATGAGTATACTCCGGATATCGTGCGCCATCCGGGCTGGTATCTGCCCCATACCTTTTCGCATGCGTCCGATATTTCGCCGAGAGTAGCGTTTTCCCTCGCGGCTGCGATGGCCAGGGAGAGAAGATTTCCTTCACCCGTTTTTGCGCATTCAGTGATTTTTCGTAAAGCACGCTCCACAGCTTCTGAGTCCCTCTCTTTTTTCAGTTTTCCGAGTTTTTCGATCTGTTTCCGTCTCACCTTACGGTTATCCACTTCAAGTATATCGAACTCTTCCTGAGATTCGGAACTGTACCGGTTAACCCCTACTATAATATCTTTCCCCGAATCTATTCTGGCCTGCTTGCGTGCCGCAGCTTCCTCGATTCTCATTTTTGGGAGGCCGGTTTCTATGGCCTTTGACATTCCGCCCAGTTCCTCTATTTCCGTTATGAGTTTCCAGGCCCTCCTGGCTAGATTGTGGGTAAGGGACTCAACATAGTAGGATCCTGACCACGGGTCAATCAGTCTGCAAACATCAGTTTCCCTCTGGAGATAAAGCTGGGTGTTTCTCGCTATTCTGGCTGAGAAGTCCGTGGGAAGGGCGATTGCTTCGTCAAGGGCGTTTGTGTGCAGTGACTGCGTGCCGCCGAGCACCGCGCTTAAGGCTTCGACGCAGGTTCTTGTCACGTTGTTAAACGGATACTGTTCTGTTAGGCTCCATCCCGAGGTCTGACAGTGGGTTCTGAGCATGAGTGACCCAGATTTTCTGGGCCTGAACTGCTTTACGATCTTTGCCCAGAGCATCCTGGCCGCCCTCATTTTTGCGACTTCCATGAAATGATCCATCCCGATTCCCCAGAAAAACGAGATCCTGGGGGCAAAATCGTCAATATCGAGACCCGCCTCGACTCCCGCTCTTATGTACTCAAGGCCGTCTGCGAGCGTGTAGGCAAGCTCTATGTCCGCCGTCGCACCGGCTTCCTGCATATGGTAGCCGCTTACGCTTATCGAGTTGAATTTTGGCATATTCTGTGAGGTGTACTGGAAAATATCCGAGACTATCTTCATGGAGAACTCAGGCGGGTAAATATAGGTGTTCCTTACCATGAACTCCTTTAGAATATCGTTCTGGATAGTGCCGCTCAGTTTCTCCGGTCCTACCCCTTGGCGTTCTGCGACCACTACGTAGAAAGCCATGATCGGCAAAGCCGCACCGTTCATGGTCATGGAAACCGAGATTTCATCAAGAGGGATGTGGTCAAGGAGAATTTCCATGTCGAGCACGGAGTCTATCGCCACCCCGGCTTTTCCTACATCTCCCGATACCCTGGGGTGATCTGAGTCATATCCTCTGTGTGTAGGAAGATCAAAAGCTATCGAAAGTCCCTTTTGTCCCGCGGCCAGATTTCTCCTGTAAAATGCGTTTGACTCCTCGGCGGTTGAAAAACCCGCGTACTGTCTTATGGTCCAGGGCCTTGTAAGGTACATGGTCGCATACGGCCCGCGCAGGTAGGGTGCAATTCCCGAGACAAATCCCAGATGTTCTGTGCCTTTTAGGTCCTCATGCGTGTAAAGAGCCTTTATCTCTATTTTTTCAGGCGATTCGCGTATCCGCTCTATGTTTTCCCAGCCGTTTTTCCCGTTCCCCTGGGATCTCCCGCCGAGTTTTATTTTTGAGAAATCAGGTCTCATGGTTTCGTCCGGTTCTCAGAAGACGGCTGCTGATATTTCCTTAGTACCTCGCAGACATCCTGATCCGCTTGGATGAAGTCAACCTCTTCTACCTCTCGAAGTTTCTCACTCATATCGCCGCAGATGGCGATTTTTATTTCCGCCTGCTTGCTTCTGAGACTTTTTACCGCTTCCACCGCGAAGCTTTGGTAGTCCTCGTCAGAACCGCAGATCACAACCCCAAGGGGATTTTCCCCAAGTGCCGCTGTAATTCCCTGTTCAATCCCCGGGCTTTTGGCCCCATCAACTACGGAGAATCCTCCACATCCGAAAAAATTCATTGAGAAAATCGCTCTTGCCGAAGTCTGTGGGGAATCGCTCAGATGAAGCAGGAAAATTTTCGGGTCTTCACCTGTTCTCTCTGCGAATTTTTCCGAGAGAAGCCGTATTTTCTCAAAATCCAGCGCCGCTCTTGATTCCAAAAAAACTTCTGGTGTGCTATCCTTGCTGCTTACTTTCTCTCCCTCCAAGGTTTTTCGGATTTCCCCCGCCATACGCTCCGTAAGGTTTGGAAACTCGTTTGTTCCAACAAGCGTTTTTCTTCTTCGGGAAATGTCGTTCAGGGTTTTCTTCCCGCTGCTTATAACCGCGTTCTTTATGAAGCCGCTTCTGACGCATTCCAGGTAGCCGCCTTTTCTTTCTATTTCCTGGAAGAGCTCAAGAGATTTCTCTGAAATGGAACGTGTCAGCTTCTCCACATGATAGGACCCCCCTCCCGGGTCGGTCACGGTTCCTAGGTGGGATTCGTTTCTCAGCAGAATCTGTATGTTTCTCGCGATCCTCCTTGAGAGTTCGCCGGTTTCCCTGTAATGGGCGTCGAAAGGCTCCACCGTCAGGGATTCGGTCCCACCGATTACAGATGCCATGGCTTCAAGCGCAGTGCGCATTATGTTTGAGTGCGAGTCGTAAATGGTTTTGTTAAATGTAGAGGTGTGGCAGTGGATTCTCATCCTAAAAGAGTCAGGGAGAGCGGGGGAAAACTGCTCCACGATGTTTGCCCAGAGCACTCTTGCGGCGCGGAGCTTGGCGATCTCAGCAAAGAAGCTTGAGCCTGTGGAAAAACAGAAAACCATGTGGCGACAGGTTTTGTCTGCACTTACGCCCCGCTCCTTAAGCATAACTAGATACTCGGCTGCGGCGGCGACTGTAAATGCGAGTTCCTGTGTTATGGTCGCGCCCGAGTTTTTAAACGTTGAGCTTCTTACGGAAAACGCTGCGTAGCCGGGTGCAGAGTCTGATAGACTCTCTATTGTTTCTTTTATTTTCTCAAGATTTTCGCCAATCGGCGTCACAAGTGATCCACGCACGAGGAGGTGAGAGAGAGGGTCGAAGAACACACAGCCTCGGAGTTTACGAGTATCGATTCCCATACCCGCGCAGGAGGAAAGGAAAAGAGCGCTTACCTTCTGCGGGTCTTCTCTGACGGCAAAGTTCATACTTATGCGCAGGGGATTTGTCTCCTTTATCAGAGTTTTCATTGTCCTGGGTTTTATTTCTGTTTGAGGGATAAAGACAAGTGAATCCGCACCACCCCTCACCGCAGCAGATGCGGCAATTATGGCATCTTGTGCCCCGGCAAATTTTATCTCTTCCGTAATGAGCCATCTGTTGTCTTTTTTCCCTGTTCCCCTGACGAACGGAAATTCTCCCGGGAGCGTCTCTTTACCCAGAGGGAAATCCCCGGCCTCCTCTTTTGTGTAGAGGGGCTCAATATCTATTCCGTCTTCGGTGTGCCATATGAGGTCTTCGAAAGAAGCCCGTTTTTCGACCTCTTCTTTCCAGACTTCTTTTGAGGTTTCTGGGAAATCATCAAAAAGTAGGATATTCCCCTGTTCTTTTTCCGACTTGCTCATTTAAGTAGTATTAGCGCAATAATTATTGGATAAATAAGTATATAATTTCGATTAGTTTCTGCCAACATGCCGAAACTCTTATTGTTGCTGAGGGTTGAAGTTTATCTTTTCGATTGGAATGATTGTTCCTTATAAGTTTCCGATTTTTCTTTGAGGTTGTTCGGGGGCGGAGAATTGTTATTTACGTTTTTCGTCTTTACTATTAAAGAAAGTGTCGGCAAAAACGGTTTTGATGGTTTCGGGAGGAGTGGACAGTTCTACTCTCTGCTACAAAGCAGTGCAGGAAGGTTATGATGTCTTCCCTCTTACCTTCATCTACGGACAGAAGCACGAAAAGGAGATTCGTTCCGCGGAGAATATATGCCGCTACCTTGGGCTTTCTCCAAAAATAATCGATCTCTCCGCTTTGAAGACTCTTTTCGGTGCCAGTGCGCTTACGGATCAGGATGTTGAGATTCCGAGGGTTTCCGCTACGGAGGGCAATTACGAAACCCTCTCAGCCACGGTCGTTCCTAACCGAAACGCCGTTTTTCTTTCCCTCGCGGTTGCGTATGCGCAGGGGATCGGCTGCAATATAGTGTTTTACGGAGCACATCATTCCGACAGGGGTGTATATCCCGACTGCCGCCCGGAGTTTATTTCCGCCTTTGAGGAGGCGTCGAGACTAGCTACCGGCAACGACCGCCTTGAGATAATTGCCCCATTTGCTGCTATGGACAAGTCAGAGATAGTCACACTTGGAGCGCGTCTTGGGGTTCCTTTTGAGCATACATGGTCATGCTACGTGGGCGATTTGGTGCACTGCGGTACCTGTAGTGCGTGCCGGGAGAGAAAAAGGGCCTTTGCTGAAGCGGGCATAGCCGACCCGACGCAATATGAGGCATAGAAGCGATGAAGGTAAACGAGATATTCTTTTCAATACAGGGAGAGGGGATCCATATCGGGCTTCCGACTGTTTTCCTCAGGCTTTTCGCATGTGACTTGAGATGCAGATGGTGTGATACCATGTACGCCGTGGAGGGATCCGACTTCCAGGAGATTGAGACCCAAGAAGTGCTTAGCAGGGTGCTTGGCTATGGCTGCTCGCGGGTCTGTATAACGGGAGGAGAGCCTCATGGCTTCGCTGGACTTGATCTCCGCCCAGATCACCGCCAGGGCGCCGGTCAACA
>JAPOSJ010000196.1 GCA_026709745.1 Candidatus Dadabacteria bacterium
CTTCAAGGGTGCTGTGGTAGTCCAGATGATCCTGCGTTAAGTTCGTGAATACCGCAGCGTCGAAATGGCATCCGTCGACCCTCTTGAGGTCAAGGGAGTGGGAGGATACCTCAAGCGTGACATTTTTTACCCCCGCCTCTTTCATCTCGCGTAGCATCCCCGCCAGAGCAACCGGGTCGGGAGTAGTAAGGGAGGCGGCTTCGGTTTTTCCCATGTATCTGTTCTCTATTGTTCCCACAAGTCCAGTATTTGTCCCCTCGCCGCGCCATCCGGCTTCAATCATGTGGGATACCGTGGTTTTTCCATTGGTTCCTGTTATCCCGACTAATTTCATTGAAAGAGAAGGGTGACCGTGGAAATTGGAGGCGATTACAGCTGCTGCTGCTCTTGAATCCCGAGTTTTCGCCATGGGAATGCCGAGGTTGTGCAGATGTTCCGGAACCTGCTCAACCACAAGCGCCGCCGCCCCTTTTTCCGCAGCAGCAGCAGCGTAGACATGTCCGTCTGTGATATTGCCTTTTATTGCAATAAACAGGGAACCAGGTTCCACGTTCTGCGAATTTAGAGTTATGCCTGTAATTTCCGTATCTCCCGGATTCTTCTCTCCGTTTAAAGCTTCAATTCCCGCGTTTTCAAGAACATTCGCTAATTTCATATGTCCTGCTTCAGGGTAAAAGTGCAATCCGTCCCCCTTTTTATCTTTTCTCCCGAGGGCGGATGCTGACTGACTACGTAGCCGCTTCCGATAAACCTGACTGAAACTTCTTCCCGCTCCGCCCATTTCATTACCGCTCTTGCACTCTTGTTCACCATATCCGGCATGATCACTTCTTTGAGCATCTTTTTATTTGGAGGTATGCCCTTGTAGGCAAGAACTTTTTCGGTTATCGATCTGAATATGGGTGCCGCGACATCTCCTCCATGGATGTGTTGTCTGGGATTTTCAACAATTACAACAAGGGTCAGAGAGGGCTCGTCCGCCGGGGCAAACCCGATGAACGACGAGATATATTTGTCTTTATGGTAAGTGCCAGTCTTGGGGTTGGGAACTTGCGCCGTGCCGGTTTTTCCAGCGATTCTATACCCGGGGATGGCGGCATTTGCGCCGGTGCCGTATTTTACCACCTCTTCGAGAATTCCGGTGACACGTAAAGTCGTATCATAGGAAGTGACTTTTTTAAGGATTTCCGGTTTTTTTTCCGTGAGAACCCGGCCCTCAGGCGAGACAATTTTCCTTACTATACGAGGCTTAATCAGATATCCGCCGTTTGCTATACTTGAAAGTGCCGAGGCGAGCTGAATAGGTGTTACGGATATTCCCTGCCCGAAAGATATGGTCGCGAGCTCTATGTCTCCCCAGTTTTTGATATTCTGTATTTTCCCGCTTGCCTCTCCTGGAAGGTCCACTCCGTTTTTCCTTCCGAATCCAAATTTGACAAGGGATTCGTGAAGTTTCTTTGTCCCTAGGGTTTCTCCGATTTTCCAGGCACATATGTTGCTTGAATAAGCTATGGTTTCAGAAACGGTCAGGATTCCGTGACCGTGAGTGTCTTTTATTGTATTCGAACCGATTTTTTGAATTCCATTATTACAGTCATATCTGGTGTTCTCATTTCCCATTTTTTCCTCAAGGAGCGTTGCCGCGAGGAACACCTTCAGAGTGGAGCCGGGCTCAAAGGAGAACCATACAGGCAGGTTTCTTCTTATAGTGCCGGGGAACATAGAGAAGTTATTTGGGTTGAAAAAAGGATATGAGGCCATGGCAAGTATCTCGCCCGTCTGCGGATTCATCAGAACTGCCGATCCCCTGTCCGCCTTCATTTCCTTTACACCCCTCTCAAGTTCGCTCTCCACTATGTGCTGTATCCTTGAATCCACAGTAAGAACCAGATTATTTCCTTTTTTCGGCTCTCTTGGTGAGCTGTCCTGGATGCCGGAGAGGTTTCTTCCCTTGGCGTCGGTTCTGATCTTTACGGTGATGGCTTCTCCGGCCAGAGTTTCCTCAAAGCTATATTCGATTCCCTCTATTCCCTTGAGGTCGGTATCGGTAAATCCGATTACCTGTCCCAGAAGAGAGCCGTTTGGATATATTCTTTTTGATCCTTCGACAAATCCTACTCCGGGAAGTCTCATTTCCCTTATCTTCCGTGCGGTTTCGGGGTCTTCCCATCTTTTAACCCATACGACAGGCTTTTTGGAGCTTGCAAGCCCCAAAAGCTTTTTCCGGGAGATACCAAGCGGTTTTGAGATTGCGGCGAGCTTGCGTGAATCTTTTATTTCTCCTGGTCTCAGATAGATTGAGGTGGCTGGGACGGTTGTCGCCAGAGGTTTTTCGTTGCGGTCGTATATGATCCCGCGGATTGGGGGTATTTTGCGTGTTGTAGCGTGTTGTTTCTTCGCTCTCAGAGAGAGGCTGTCCCTTTGAAGTACCTGAAGCTCAAAGGACTTGTAGCCCATAAGCAGGAAAAGTCCCGTGATAAAAATCGAGACAAGATAGAATTTCTTTCTTTCTTTTCTTGGCTGTCCCATGTTTCCCTGAAAAAACTCATTCCGCCTTCTCTGCGAGCACTACCTGTTCAACAACTACGATGTCGCTGTATGTGGGAAATCTGAATCCGTTTTTTTTGGCCACAGGTTCCAGAAACTCTATGGATCGGAATTTTGAAATGTTGTGCTTGAGAAGCTGATTTTCCTTTGTCAGTTCTCTCTCGATCTCCCTGTTTTTTGATATATCGTATTCAGTTTTTGTCTGCTCAAACTTTACGCGTAGAAAACCTACCGTCGTAAGTATCAGCAAAAACATGAATATGAACACTGAACACATTCTGCTTGCAAAAGACTTCTTTTTTCTTTCCATTTCACGCTCCTTCCGCAACTCTCATTTTTGAACTTCTCGCTCTGGGGTTTTCTTCCACTTCTTCTTTTTCGGGTCTCAGCACTGACTTGGTCACCATGGTTATCTGCTGAGTCTTGCTGCACGCGCACACCGCAAGGTCTGGGGGACAGACGCATGAGGACTCCAGCTTTCTGAACATCTTCTTGACTATTCTGTCCTCAAGTGAATGAAAGGAGATGATCACAAGCCGCGCTCCTTGCTTCAGAATTTCCACAGCCTGTGTAATGAAGGTTTCAAGATTATCGAGTTCGTTGTTAACCGAGATTCTGAGCGCCTGAAAGGTCTTGGTCGCCGGATGTATTTTTTTCGGGTGGAATTTTCTGGGGATCGAACTTGATATTATCGACGCCAATTCAACAGAAGTCTGTATGCATTTTTTGGCTCTGATTTTCACTATTGAGTCAGAGATTTTATAAGAGAATTTTTCTTCTCCATAATTTTTCAGTATGTATTCAAGCTCATCTCTCTTCATCCCGTTTACAAGATCGTATGCCGAGAACTGAAGACCCGCCTCCATCCTCATGTCAAGCGGCTCATTTCTTGTAAAGCTGAATCCCTTACCACTTCTCTCGAGCTGGAAAGATGATATTCCCAGATCAGCGACGATTCCATCCACGCAGCTTATTCCCATGGAGTTGACAGTGTTCTTTATGTGTATGAAATTCCTGTTTACCATCTCGACTTTTTCTCCGTTTCTGCAGAGCCTGCCTTCCGCTAGGGAGATCGCGGCCTGATCAACGTCCATTCCTATCAGCTTGAGTATTGATGGGTATTCGTGAAGTATGTGTTCGGAATGTCCCCCGAGTCCCACAGTCGCATCGACCACGACGGCATTGTGCGGCAGGTCAAGGTACTTGACTACTTCTTTTGGCATGACCGGAAGATGGAACTGCTCCTGGATTCCGATATTCGCATCGACGATCTTTACTTCCTTAGAGCCCATAGTCGGCAAGCACCTCCCTGCTCTGTATGAAGTTCTCAAACGCTTCAGATCCGTTTTCCGTCTCCCATATTTCCTTTGACCATATCTCTATTTTCTTCAGCATTCCTACCAGAACGACTTCGGTTTCTATACCGGCGTATAGGCGAAGTGACTGAGGAATCAACACCCTTCCTTGGTTATCCACGGGACAGTCGGTGGCATTCCCCATGAGATAGCGTATCGAAGACGTTACTCTAGCATCGGTTATGGATATCTTGGAGAGCTTTTTTTCAAGTTCGTTCCATTCCCTCATCGGATAGGCGATCAGGTAGCGATCGAAGTTCGTTACTACAAAAGTTTCATCGGAATATTTCTTCCTGCAGGCCTCTCTGAACTTAGAGGGAATGCTGACCCTTCCGGTCTTGGTCATGGTGTGTTCGTATCTTCCTCTGAACATTCTACGCTATTTTCTGCCACTTTATGCCATAATATATTCTTTTTATGCCAGTTCATAAACTATAAAAAAATACGCTTAAAGTCAAGAAACATTTTGAAATAATTAGTCTTTTCAGCATTTAAACGGTAAAAGGATAAGGTTAGATATAACTTTAATGATTGCCTCGACTGCCATGAGATTTAAGAGATAAATACTATCCGTTGAGTTTCCGACTCTACTTGTTGCCTTATTTTGTATATACTCTCATTAAAAATGAGGCGGTTTTGCAGGACGCACTCTCCACACGGGGCTGTTTCAGGGAAATGTCTGTTTTCTTCATAAAACTTGCGGACAAAAGTTCCAATGTTCTTTTGCAGTCAATAATAGGTACATATGGGCATCTTATGTGGGTCAGGACCGAGGTGCCACAGGAGATGATTGTCAAGGTCATAACTACACCTGCGCTTGTCTCGGAAACTCTCAAGGTTCTCGAAGCGTTAAAAGTGGAGATTGAGTTTGATTTTATAGACTGTCCGCAGGATGAGAAGCTGACGGAGAAGCAGAATTTCCATGAGAGAAATGGAAACTCATAACCGCAGATGGGGGCTTGTGGGTTTTCTCACAACTCTAAGCCGGATCGTGGGATACCTGCGGGATGTCGTGGTGGCGGCGCTTTTCGGAGCGGGCATCCAGACCGATGCTTTCTACGTCGCGTTCCGAATACCCAATCTGCTGCGACGCCTTTTCGCCGAAGGTTCACTCGCTGCTGTTTTCGTTCCCATATTCTCGGAATATATTGAATCGGGGGACAGGAAGAGGGCGAAGGATGCGCTGCGCTCGGCGTTCACAGCACTTTTCATCATCCTCATCTTCTTTGTTGTGCTTGGAGTTATTTTCTCTCCGTGGCTTGTGAAGCTTTTTGCCTACGGATTCGACCAGAAGACTTTTGATCTGGCGGTCTATCTTAACA
>JAPOSJ010000101.1 GCA_026709745.1 Candidatus Dadabacteria bacterium
TTCTGAACTTGCAGAAATACGCGCAAACGCTTTTGCTTCGGCATTTCTCCTGCCATCTGGTGGGGTAGTGCGGTGGTTAAACAGCATTGGCAAAGGTCATCCCAGCAGGCTTTCGCAGACTACCTTTAACCCTGCGGATAGTTCCGCAATGGACACGGAGATACGTGCTCGTTCAGGCTCTCAGGTTATTACTTGCCAAGATGTTGCAGTTTTAGCGCGTCGCTTTTGTGTGAGTTACGATGCTGCGGTCTGGCGACTGAAAAATCTCACTTACATCAATTCTGCCAAAGCCCACACTCTTCTTGCTCAAAAGGAAACAGCCAAAAGACATATAGAATTTCTTGCCGAGGACAGCCAAACCAGGCGGCGCCCTGAACAGGGATTCCAAAACCAGCTTGTGTGGTTTGCAGTTGAAGCATTCAGACAGGAAAAAAATATCGCGCGGACATCTTCTTGAAATTGGAAAAAAGCTTCAAGTCGAAGGGGAGTGGCTATTCGAGATGGCTGAGACAATACGGGGCGGTTAATTGAGGGTACAAAAATTTGTCTCAACTTTATATCATTGCGGACGCTTCTGTGCTCATCCACATACAGACTCATCTTGTTTGTCGTGCTATAATTAGGTTTGATAAGATTGGAGTTTTAATTTATGTCTTGGTTGGGCCGGGTTTATCAGTGACGGTATTAGAACGGGAGTAAAGAGGAAAAATGTTTGATATAGAGATTGCCGGGCAGATGTCCGCATGGTTTATAAACCAGCAGAATCAAAGGGGTCAGGAGATGCCTCATCTTAAGTTGATGAAGTTGTTGTATCTTACTGAAAGGACATCCATTCAAACAAACAGAGAACTTATCCTTGGAGATGAGCTAGTATCTATGGACAACGGCCCGATCCTTAGCAGAACCTTAGATTTCATGCAAGGATACAGAAAACCTAATAACGGTTGGGACAAGTGGGTATCCCCAAAGGAAAACCATAGAGTTTCTTTAGCAAGAGACTACGAATTCGAAGACCTTGATCTGCTAAGTGTATCTATAATCAGAATCCTAAAGGACTTGTGGAGAAAACATGCGTCAAGAGATGAATGGGATATGGTTGATTATACACACAGATACTGCAAAGAGTGGGAAAATCCGAAGGGTTCTTCAGAGCCAATTTCCTACAAGACCTTGCTCTGTAAAGGCTTTGGATACAGCGAACAAGAAGCTGAGAAAGGAGAAGATGCCCTGAGGAACCAGCAAAGGTTGATACGTGTCCTATACGAAGCCGACCTTAAGTAAGAAAGGGGGAAGTTGTGTGTAGCCGCGGCAAAACCTTTATCCTCGCGGATAAACAGGAACATCTGCACTTCGTTGTTACTGATCCAGTGAATGAACGAGTCCTGATTATAGGAATCACTTCTAACTCTGTTGGGGAAGAATTTGTGCTGAATATAGGGGACCACAATTTTATTAACCGTAAAAGTTATATCTATTACGCCAAAGCAAGGGTAATATCTGTCGATTCTATTAGACGACATTTGCAAAAGAAATCTAAAGGAAAAAAAAGATGGAAGGCTTTGGGGGATGCCTCATGCGAAACTATGAAAAAAATTTGCGAAGGAATACTGAAATCGAAATTCACCAGCAAAAGAATTAAAAAGTTCTACAGGGATTTTCTTATGAACTCCAACTTTGAAGTATAACAACCAGACTTGGAATGACTTGAGACGTACCAGTATCCTCACCAGAAAACGCCCAGCACCAAGCAGGGTATTTCAGTTTATCTGGGAGACGCTTCATCTGTAGGGCTTCTGAGAAATTCCATCTGTGGGTTCCGCTTTGCGACCCTGCATTTAATCCGTAAAACATATCCCTGTGGCACAGACGGGATTGCTGTGAAGCTGGAAGTCCGGACTGTCTCCGTGTATACGTCAGATTTCTGAAAACTGTGGCAATTTCTGCCGTTAATGCTGTTCTGTTCAGTGAGCAAATTAGTTTTTTCCCCATTTTTCAGTAGATTTTTATGGATAAATCCAGGAAGGATGACAAAATCTGGGTCACTGTGTAAAACTTCTGACCCGCATTTAAGAAACGGAGAATGCTGATGTCAAAACGCTTAACGGTCTTTGCGGTGCTTGCCGCATTTTTTCTCTTCGCCTCAGGTGGGGCCTTGGCTCTTACGCTCACTCAGGCAAAGATAATGGCCCTTGAGAAGAATCACGATATAAGGGTCTGGATGCTGGGTGTCGATGCCGCCCGGGGTGAGCACAAAAGTGCACGGGGAGCTTACGATCCCGAGATAAGCTTCATGGCGTCCTATTTTGACACAAAGACTCCCACCGCAAGTTCCTTAATAGAAGACGGAATTGTAAACTCCGAGGTTTTCTCCTTCGGAAGCGCACTTTCCGGAAGGCTTCCCACGGGAACCTTCTACAAGCTTTACGATCTGGACGTATCAAGAACTGAGACCGATTCCCCTCTTGAAAGCATTAATCCTTCTTGGACAGCGAGCCTTGGTTTTAGCGTGGGGCAGGAATTGCTCCGTGGTTTTGACATTTCCTCTAACAGGGTTTCTGTCGTTCTCTCGCGAAAAAACAGGGATATATCCGTTTATGAATTCAACCGTGTTGTGGCAAAGACTCTTTTCGATCTTGAGAAAAGCTATTGGGGAACCGTTGCCGCCGCAAGAGATCGCGATCTTGAGAAAAAAGCTTATGAACTCGCCCTTGATCTCGAGAGGCGAACCAGAATACGTGTCGAGGTCGGGGTTCTGCCAAGGGTGGCCCTTACTCAGGCACAGTCGGAGAGTGCTGCGAGAAAGGTGAGGATGATAAACTCCGAGAATGCTTATGCTGCGGCTATGGACTCTCTTAAGAATCTGCTTGTGATACCGTTTGATGAAAGCATAAAACTTCCCGAGATGATGGATTCAGCCCTTCCCGCATACGAGCCTTTAGAGGAGGCAGCGGCAGCAGCAGCGGCATTTGACAAAAGACCTGAGCTTCGCCGGGCACAGCAGGAGATGGAAAAGGCAAAAGCTCTTAAGACTTTCTATTCGCGCCAGAGGCTTCCGCGTCTCACGGTCGAGGGCCGGCTTGAGTACCTGGGCCTCGGGGGGTCTGAGAACCCGGACAGGCTCATTTTCGGTGGGCAGGAAAACTCCCCCCTGCGCTTTGCGGATTCCTCGCATGCCTACGACAGCATTATTGACCGCGATTTTCCAAGCTGGAGCGTTACGGGAAAACTCAGCTTTCCCATTTTCGGAAGAAAGTCCTGGGGAGATTACTCAAAGGCCCGTGCCGATTATGACCGGAGCGTTATAGAGTATGAGAAGCAGAAAGACGCCGTGAGCCTTGAAGTGAGAAATGCCATAAGGGAACTTGAAAGCAGCCACAGAAGGGTGGAAGCCACGCGGCTCTCCAAAAGCCTTGCAAGAGAAGTGCTCGGAAACGAGGAGGAAAAGTTCAAAGAGGGTCTTTCAACTACTAGGGAGATCCTTGAAGCGCAACGGGATCTCATAAGCGCCGAGGCAAGCTATATAAGCGCCTTGGCGAGTCATCGCATCGCCCAAGCTGACCTTGAGCGCGCGAAGGGTACGATGATAGAGAGCAACTCTTTTCTCATAGAGAGCAACTCAGACATCGGTCCTTATCTCGAAGTCGACTGATTCTGCGTGCGACTAAATAGCTAAGTCGTCCAGAATCTCCTTAAGAAAGAAAACCACCAAATACTTTCTTTTACTGATTTTTAAAGAAAGCCTACTTACTTTAGATTTTTTGTAAGGAAAAGATATGGGCAAATCTTTTCTTTACGGCGAGTTACCGCTTAGTGTTTAAAGTGTCTTTTTCCGGTAAAGACCATGGCCATTGAGTGCTCATCCGCCGCGGCTATCACTTCTGTGTCCTTTACTGAACCGCCGGGCTGCACTATTGCGGTGATTCCCGCCCGCGCCGCCTCGTCAATGCCATCTCTGAAAGGGAAAAATGCGTCAGAAGCAAGCACTGAACCGTCAGTCGAACTATGCGCTTTCATTCCGGCTATTCTGACGGAATCCACCCTGCTCATCTGGCCTGCTCCTATTCCCACCGTCCGAAGGTCTCTTGCGTACACAATCGCGTTTGACTTGGTGTGCCGACAGACCTTCCATGCGAAGCGAAGATCGGCCATCTCCTTTTCGGTAGGAACTCTCTTGGTCGGGATCTGAAGGTCCGAGAAATCGCCTCCTCCTCTGTCACTTTGCTGTATCAGCGCCCCGCCCGTCACTTTCTTTATGTCCCATTCTCCTGCCCCGCCTTTATCCATGCCACCTGTGATAAGCACCCTGAGGTTTTTCCTTGCAGAAAGCAGCATAAGTGCCTTTTCCGAATAAACAGGGGCTATAAGTACTTCGGCAAACATCCCCGCTATCTCCTCCGCCACTGTCTCGTCAACTTCCCTGTTAAAGGCTATTATTCCGCCGAAAGCGCTTTCCGGGTCACATTCCCTCGCCCGGGAAAATGCTTCTGAGGGACTATTGCCGAGCGCCGCTCCGCAGGGGTTGTTATGCTTCACTATCACGCAGGCTGTCTCCTCAAACTCCCTTACGAGTTCAAAGGCGGAATCGGTATCGTATATGTTATTCAGGGAAAGTTCCTTTCCCTGAAGCTGCCTGGCGCTTGCAACACAGTGTGCTCCCGAGATATCGCTTTCTGCGTAGAAGGCTCCGAGTTGATGAGGATTCTCCCCGTAGCGAAGATCAAGCTTTTTCTCAAGATAGAGGGTGAAAGTTCCGGGAAGCAGGTTTCTTTTGCCGTCGTCTCTTATTGAGGAGAGATAGTTAGATATTGCGGCGTCGTATCTTGAAACGTAGGAAAACGCCTTTACCGAGAGACAAAAATTGGTCTCGGGGGTAATTTCCCCCTTGTTTTTCCGGAGTTCCCGAAGCATCGCCCCGTAGTCTGCGGGATCGGTGAGTACTGTTACCGATGCGTGGTTTTTGGCCGCGGCACGGAGCATGGCAGGTCCGCCTATGTCTATATTCTCTATTGCTTCTGAAAACGTGGTTTCCTTCTTTGCGACCACTTCCTCAAACGGGTAGAAGTTCACAACCAGCATATCTATGGGTTCGATGGAATTATCCGCCATTTCCTCTGTGTGGTGCTCATTGTCCCTTATGCCGAGAAGCCCACCATGAATTTTGGGGTGAAGTGTCTTTACCCTGCCTCCCAGGATTTCAGGAAATCCGGTGTAATCCGAG
>JAPOSJ010000203.1 GCA_026709745.1 Candidatus Dadabacteria bacterium
GACCATAAAGGGCTACGGCTTGGGGGAAGCGGGGGAGGGAAGGAATATAACCCACCAGCAGAAAAAGCTTAACGAGGAGGAGCTTAAGCGCTTCAGAACCCGCTTTCGCATACCACTTACAGACCAGGAAGTAAGAAGAGCTCCCTTCTACAGGCTGGCTACCGACAGCCCCGAGATGAAGTATATTCGCGAGAGAAGGGATGCACTCGGTGGATCCATCCCGAAGCGGATCGTGCGGGCAAAGCCCCTTGAGAAGATTCCGGAGAAAGTGTTTGAGGAGTTCAAAAAGGCCTCGAGTCCCCGTAGAAAAGTCGCTACGACAATGGTGATCGTCCATATGCTCTCAAGGCTTATGCGGGACAAGCACATAGGAAAACTGATAGTCCCCATAGTTCCGGATGAAGCAAGAACTTTCGGAATGGAAGCACTTTTCCGCCAAGTTGGCATCTACTCAAGCGTCGGGCAGCTCTACGAACCCGTTGACGCCGACACCCTTCTTTACTACAAGGAAGTAAAAGACGGGCAGATACTCGAAGAGGGCATAACCGAGGCAGGCAGCATGTCTTCCTTTATAGCGGCCGGCACGGCCTACTCGACACACGGCATAAACACCATTCCCTTTTTCATTTACTACTCAATGTTCGGCTTCCAGAGAATAGGTGACCTTATCTGGGCCGCTGCCGACATGAAATGCAGGGGATTCATGGTGGGAGGCACGGCGGGGCGGACCACCCTTGCGGGCGAAGGCCTTCAGCACCAGGATGGAAACAGCCATCATTTCGCCTACGCTTATCCGAATCTGCGGGCCTACGATCCGGCTTTCTCCTATGAGATAGCCGTGATAGTGCAAGACGGCATAAAGAGGATGTACCAGGACGGGGAAGAAATATTCTACTACATAACGGTTATGAACGAGCGCTACGTGCAGCCTGCCATGCCTGAGGGGGTCGAGGAAGGTATAATAAAAGGAATGTACAAGTTCTCTTCTTCTGAGATCAAAGACTCCGGGAAAAAGGTACATCTTTTCGGAAGCGGGGCTATAATGAATGAGGTTCTCTGGGCAAAGGAGGTTCTTGAAAGCGGCTATGGTGTCCCGACCGACATATGGAGTGTAACGAGCTACAAAGAGCTTTACCAAGACGCAAAGGAGACGGAAAGATGGAACCGACTCAATCCCGGGGAAAAGAGAAAAAAAAGCTACATTTCCCGGTGCGTGGAAGGGGAGGACGGAGTATTTATTGCTGCGACTGATTACCTAAAAAGCCTTCCGGATTCCGTTTCCACCTGCTTTCCCAAGCCTATTGTTTCCCTAGGCACTGACGGGTTTGGAAGAAGCGACACCCGTGAGGCACTTCGAGACTTTTTCGAGGTCGACTATCGTCATATAGCGGTTGCGGCGCTTTCCGAGCTTTGCCGGGAAGGCAAGATCAATGAAAAAACCGTCAACGAAGCGATAAGTGAATTTGCAATCGACCGTGGCAAACCGAATCCCGCGGCCAAATGATGAGGAACTATAATTGATAGAATTCAGGCTTCCCGAACTTGGAGAAGGAATTGAATCTGGGCAGGTAATAGAGGTTTTTATCATGCCTGGAGACACGATTTCCCTTGAGCAGCCCCTACTTGAGGTTGAAACGGACAAGGCCGCCGTTGAGATTCCTTCACCGGTCGATGGAACAATTGTCGATGTGTATGTAAGTGCCGGGGATAAGGTGGAAGTAAGCCAACTGCTCATGAAAATTAAAGGGGACGATGAAAACAAGCAGCCCCCAAAAAATGCTTCCGCCGCCACAGAAGAGGAAAAATCCTCTGTGGCGCAAGTACCCCTGCCTGAAAAAGAACCCGAAGCAGAGAAAAAACAGCTCCCATTACCCAAAAGCGCGTCTGAGGACGATATTCCTCCATCGGGGCTTCTCGCAGTGCCCGCGGCACCTTCCGTCAGGCGTCTTGCAAGGGAGCTTGGGGTTGAGCTTATCTCCATTACAGGAACTGGTCCCCGAGGGAGAATCCTTAAAAAGGATGTAAAAGCTCACGCAAAAGCCATAATAAAGTCTGTTTCATCCTCCCAGACGGGAACGCTTGTAGAACCCGAGCTTCCTCCGGATTTTTCAAGATGGGGAGAAACTCTTACCGAGAGTTTTTCTACTGTGAGAAAACTTACAGCTGAGCGCCTCACCCAGGCGTGGGCGGCCCCGCAGGTAACGCAGTTTGACAAGGCGGATGTTTCCTGCCTAGAAGATTTAAGAAAACTGAATAAGGATAAGGTGGCGAAAGCCGGGGGAAATCTTACTGTAACTGCGATTCTGGTAAAGGCTCTTTGCTCTGCACTTTTGAAATTTCCAAAATTTAATTCCAGCATACATATGGGCAGCGGCACGATTGTTTACAAGAAATACTTAAATATCGGGGTCGCAGTGGATACTGAAAGAGGACTTCTTGTTCCTGTGATAAGGGATGTCGACAAAAAAGACATAATGCAGATATCGGTTGAGTTAACCGAGATATCTTCTGCGGCGAGGGAGAAGAAGCTATCTGCCGACAGGCTTCAGGGAGGAAGCTTCACTATAACGAATCTTGGAGGAATAGGGGGAGCATTTTTCACGCCGATTCTCAATCCTCCCGAAGTTGCTATACTGGGAGTATCACGATCTTCCTTTGAACCTGTATATGTTGACGGGGAGTTTGTGCCGAGGCTTATGCTTCCGCTATCGCTTTCCTACGATCACAGAATTATAGATGGGGCCGAGGCGGCCAGGTTTCTAAGATGGTTCTGCGAGATGCTTGAGCGTTCTCCCGATAGCATGTTTGAGCAGATGGTGTAGCAGACAATGGAGAAAATAGTAACGGAAGTAGCTGTTATAGGAGCTGGTCCTGGGGGATATCCAGCGGCGTTTGCCCTTGCTGACAAGGGAAAAAAAGTCACGCTTATAGATCCTGAGCTAAACCCCGGAGGGGTTTGTCTCTACAAGGGATGCATACCTTCAAAGGCTCTTCTTCACGCTGCAAAAGTGGCAGAAGATGCCCGAGATGCCGCAGACTTTGGCCTTAGTTACGAGGAACCTCATGTCGATCCCAAGAAGCTTTTTTCGTGGAAAGATGAAGTTGTCTCCAAGCTCACCCGCGGACTTCGCACTCTTGTGAAGGCTAGAAAGATAAATTACGTTCGGGGAAGAGCTGCTTTTTCCTCTTCAAATACCCTTTGCATCATAACGGCTTCGGGAGAGGAAAAAGAGCTCCTGTTTGAAAACGCAGTTATATCCACGGGATCTGTATCGAAGAGCGTACCAGGGGTGAATTTCGATTCCCCAAACATACTAGACTCTGACCGTGCCCTCTCCATGGGTGAGATTCCGAATACCCTGCTTGTTGTGGGTGGGGGCTACATAGGACTTGAGCTCGGAACGTTTTTTTCTTCTCTGGGTACCAAGGTCTCGGTTGTTGAGATGCTTCCCGGGCTTGTCCAAGGAGTCGACAGGGACCTTGCGGGTGTGCTTAAAAAGAGGCTTGATCAGAAGTTCGGTTCCATAATGCTTGAAACGAAACTAATCTCTGTCGGTGAATCGGATAATGAAATTGAAGTTTCATTTGAGCACGATGGGAAGACTTTCCGGGAAAAATATGAAAAAATTCTGATCTCGGTTGGGAGGGTGCCGTATACAGAAGGTCTTGGTCTTGAGAATACCCGGGTTGGAGTTGATGAAAAGGGGTTTATAAAGACCGACTCCCAGAGAAGGACAGCTGAGCCAGGGATTTTTGCAATCGGGGATGTCTCTGGAGAACCAATGCTCGCACATAAGGCCACCTATGAAGGAAAAATAGTGGCTGAGGTCATAACTGGGGCAAAAACTCAGTATGATCCTTTGGCAGTTCCAGCGGTAATATTCACTGATCCTGAAATAGCCTGGTGCGGGATTACAGAAAAAGATGCAAGGGAAGAGCAAATGGATATAGACATATCGAAGTTTCCGTGGACCGCCTCGGGGAGGGCCCTTACGCTTAACAGGACCGACGGTCTTACGAAGATCATAGCCGATCGGGAAACCCGCAGAATAATTGGTGTTGGAATAGTGGGGCCACAGGCGGGGGAGCTTATATCGGAAGCCGTTCTGGCAATTGAGATGGGGGCAACAGCAGAAGACCTATCTTTTTCAATACATCCCCACCCGACCCTTGCTGAAACACTTATGGAAGCCGCAGAAGGTGTGTACGGAGCGAGCACCCATCTTGTAAAGAGTCGTCCCCCTGGGAGTTCTCGCAGGAAGTAATGAAAGAGTTCTGAAGGACCAAGCTTTTTCATATTTGTCACTCGGGCGTTTTTTGGAATTCATGATATTGACAATGCTTGAATAAGATGTATCATTAGGCCCTTAATTGGAGACCTAGGAGGATTCTATGGGCCTTAGAAAGAAATCGGCGCAGAAAAAATATCGCCAGAGCCTTAAAAGAAAAGAGAGAAACAGGTTTGTTATGTCTACTCTTAAAACCAAGATCAAGCGTTACTCCGAAGCTGTAAGCAGTGAGGATATTGAGAAATCGCAGGCACTTCTTAAGGAACTTGTTTCCCTTACCGACAAGGCAGCCACAAAAGGGGTTATCCACAAGAAAAAAGCCTCCAGATACGTATCGAGGTTCTCAAAAAAGCTTTTCGACCTTAGCAGTTCACAAGCCGTAGCTTCCTAGTTTTTCCCGGAGCAGATTCCCAGAAGAAGTTTCTCAAGAAGTATGTAACCTTCCCCGGAACTGTTTTTTATTCCGTAGTCCGTTTTCTCTAGAATTTCCAGTATACGTCCCAGTTCGTTCTCCCTGAAGTTGAGCACACTTTTTTTGAGGTAATAAACGGCCCCGCGGGATGTCTTTATGACTTTGGCAACTGATTCATCTGACAGTCCTTCCTTTAGACACTGCGAGACTTTGAATATCTGGCGGAATCTCCAAGCTATCATATAGAGTATAGAGAGGGGGTCTTCTCTATTTAGTTCAAGCTCTCGAAGCACCCTGAGAGATGTCTTGAGATCCCTGTTAGAAAGCGCGGTCGAAAGGGAAAAGGTGTTTTCCGTGCTATGTTTTTCCATAAATGTTCTTAACTCTCTTTCACCGATGGCTTTTTTCCCGTCCGAGTAAAGAGACATTTTTTCAAGCTCGTTTCTGATGAGATTCATGTCCTCGCCGAGCATCATTTTTATGAAACCTGCACTCCCAGGGGCAAGTGTCAT
>JAPOSJ010000062.1:0-3605 GCA_026709745.1 Candidatus Dadabacteria bacterium
AGACATCGAAAGAAAATCTGCGGGGAGTTAAAAAATACCCGAGAGGACAGAAGATAGTTCACACCCCTCAAAACCCGATAAAGGAATCAGCGCACATAGTAATTCTCAAGGGCAACATCGCTCCTGAAGGAGCAGTGGCGAAAATAACAGGCAAGGAAGGAAACTCCTTTACCGGAAAAGCCATAGTGTTTAATTCCGAGGAGCAGAGTCTTAAGGCAATCCTTAACGGCAGAGTAAAGAAAGGACACGTGATAGTGGTAAGGTATGAGGGACCCAAGGGAGGACCGGGAATGAGAGAGATGCTCGCCCCAACCGCGGCCGTTATGGGCAAGGGCCTCGGAGGGGATGTGGCACTTATAACAGACGGCCGTTTCTCTGGAGGAACTCACGGATTCGTCGTGGGGCATATAACGCCCGAGGCGGTTGAAGGTGGCACACTGGCGCTCATAAAAAACGGGGATGAAATCATTATTGACGCGAAAAGCAGGAAAATAACCCTGAACGTCGAGGAAAAAGAGCTTGAGAAAAGAAAAAAGGCGTGGAAAAAGCCTTCGGCCAGAGAGAAAACTGGAGTCCTGGCGAAATACTCAAGGCTGGTTTCTTCCGCTTCCCAAGGTGCGGTAACCGACAGGGTTTAAGTTTCTCAGCCATGTGAGTTGTATTGCCTATTTACCGGGTGGCAATATACTTTATCCCATGGAGTGGCTTCAGGGAAAAAACGTAGTAGTGGGAATAACGGGCGGTATAGCCGCCTACAAGTCCTGCGAGCTTGTCAGATCTCTCATGAGAGATGGTGCGGAGGTGCGGTGCGTAATGACCGCAAGCGCTGAGCGCTTTATAACCCCGCTCACCCTCCAGACCCTTTCAGGAAATAAGGTCGCCTCCAATCTTTTTGATCTCTCTTCAGAGTCCGAGATAGGTCATATAAAAATTGCTGACGAGGCAGACGTGGTGGTAGTCGCGCCTGCAAGCGCGTCCTTTATAGGTAAGATCGCCTCGGGGATAGCCGACAGCCTGCTCGCAACAGTAATAACGGCTACCAAGGCTCCCGTGATCGTATGTCCCGCAATGAACTCAAACATGTACTCAAACTCGATAGTGCAGGGAAACATTGATAAACTGAGGCGTCATGGATTCATCATAGTCGAACCCAGCGAGGGGGAGCTTGCCTGCGGATGGACTGGAAGGGGAAGGCTTGCTGAAACGGACGTTATAGCTCTTGAAGTCCAGAAGGCACTTACACCGCAGGACTATGCGGGAGAAAACATACTGGTAAGCGCCGGGGCAACCAGGGAACACATAGACCCCGTAAGGTTCATATCCAATCCATCTACCGGAAAGATGGGTTACTCGATAGCCTTGGCCGCTTGGCTTCGCGGAGCCCATGTGACAATGGTTTCGGGACATTCTTCTCTTTCTGACCCTCACGGAGTGGAAGTAGTGCGTGTAAAGGATTGCGAGGAAATGTACAAGGAAATCCATGAGCGTTTTGATCTGGCAGACATATTGATAAAATCGGCGGCTGTAAGCGATTACTCCCCCAGCGAGAAATCAGAGCAGAAGATAAAAAAATCGAAAAAACAGCTTTCGATCCCCCTTAAAAGAACCCGGGACATACTTAAATCTCTCGGCAGGGACAAAAAAGACAAGATACTGGTGGGATTCGCGGCCGAGACGGAAAACATTTTTGAGAATTCACAAAAAAAGCTTGAGGAGAAGAACCTTGACCTCATTGTGGCAAACGACATTACGATACCACAGGCGGGTTTCGCAGAAGACACCAACATCGCCTGGCTTGTGGACAGGGAAAAGGCTGAAGAACTTCCGCTCATGAGCAAATTTGAACTTGCGAACAGTATTCTCGACAGGGTAAAGAAAATAAAAAAGAAGTAAGACTCAGGTCAGGGAAGCTTTTTACGTCAACGGTTCAAATATAGGATAAGTCTGCTGTAACCTCTCAAGAGTTAAAAGGTTGTCTTTCCCGCTGTTCCAGGCTAGGCTGGCACGCTCAGACATAAAATCGTCTGTCACATTCTACTCAGACAAAAAGAAACTATCCAAAGAATAAGTCAACAGGAAAAAGTATGCGGTCATGATCGATTACCCGCACGATGACTTCTTTGATGATATCGGAAAAATGCAATTCATCGGGAAGCATGACGGTTTGAGTTCCATTATTTTTGAAAACCGATTCTTTGACAGATATTAGCCACTCCAATGCTCTTTTTCATAAGTACTTTGTTCTTCACGACTTAGAGGCTGGGATGAGCAGCCTGAACGAACGAAGAAGTCTTCTTTACCTTCAAATTTTGTAAATACTGGTTTGCCGCTTTTTGCAACCTGAATCCGGCAGATCTGAACATCGTCGTACACAGGAAACATTACTTTTATATGTGTACTGTGACTTCCTCCTATGTATTTCTTGATTACTTCAGTAAGTTGTAGTTCAAAGCCATCTACACTTTTCTTTTTTAAGGTTCCGATATCATCCGACAACCCAAGGGCATTCTGATTGTCATCAATACCAATAAATAAATCTCCTCCTTCGCTATTGAGAAATGCAGCTATTGTTTTCGCAATGACATATTCAAGTTTTTTGTTTACGCACTTTGTTTGAAGGTCATAACGTAGCGTTGACTTTAACTCTACTCTCTCACTCTCACCAGCCGTGATTAACTCTCGCACTTCGTCACTGGCAGGTTCCTTACGACTTAAATCAATCCTCGCCCTCAACTCGTTGAATATCAACTTAGATCTGGCCTCCAAGAAAATGTTGTAGTCATCACTTTCAATCCCGAATCCACTTAGATCAATAAAGTGCGAGTTCAAAGCTTTGTTTATGTTGCTGTTCTCGTCCTTGAAATCATCAATGTAGCTTGAAGGTGCCCTTGCGCCTATGATTTTTTTGTTCAAACAGTCACTGACAAAAGTGATATTGACCAGGCTGTTACCGTTTGGAATCTCTTCGTCCTTTAAATACTTCTTCGGGAAAAAATGATGGTAGTTTTTGCTGCTTGCTATCTTTAACCATGAGTTATCAAGAATTATTTTGCCATTATCCTGAAAGTCTTTAGGCTCCTGATATGCCAATAAACAAAGCACAGCCTTGCAATAGCTGTTTCCTGCACTGAAATTTGTATCAACCAGTGACTGTGGGGAGTCCAGATAAACATTGATATCGCGGTAATCAGGACGTTTATTCTTCAAGATCAGATCAATACGCCTTATATCCTGTGCCAGCCGTGTTTCTGTCGAGCTTGAATACCGATAAGACAATGACATACGCCAGAAGAACTCTTCAAGATATTTCCGTTGAGTTGATTTTGGTTTTTCCTTATTCAAGAAGAAGAAATACGCAAACGACACCAATAGAGCATCATAAGGCAAGATCTGGGAGACAGGTATCCGGTAGGTCGTCCTGAAGTAGTCAATACTGTGCTTTAAAGCAGATATTGCTGCGTCCCAATTGTCTATAATTACTTGCTTATCTAAAGCCAATATGGTCTTACGCTTACACTCCTTAGTGCGGCTTAAAACAAGAGAAAGCAGACTGAGGATTATAGTACTTGATACACCTTCGTACTTAATATTCTCTAGTTCTTTTA
>JAPOSJ010000062.1:3615-5204 GCA_026709745.1 Candidatus Dadabacteria bacterium
TTTTACTCAATATAGAGGCCGTGATAAATGGGATAAAGTCAACACTCGCTGTCATGCCTGCATGTCAAATTCTTGTGCTTCATCGTAAGTCTTGGCAGACATAATCTCGAACAGGGTGAGTGTTTGGCCACTTGTGTTAATACGGGTGAAAACTTCAATAGCTGAGTCGATATCTTCTTTTGTAAGAACTACGGTTGAAAATTGATACGTCTTAAACGCCGTCGAATAAGCATCAATAGTATCTAATTCGGCTTCACTGAACCTGTCAGAAAGTTCTTTTGCTCTTCTAAAGCTAAAGTCCAGCACATCGTGCAGTGATATAAATTTCTCACCCGTAGGTTCGGCCGTAATCACTTGGTCATCATTTTCGCTTATCTTATTGTCGAGATTAACAACTATGTCTCTGTAGTCCGTTACTTTCTTTTCACCTGTCTTCTGGATTTGAGCACCGCAATAAGCGGCAAAGAGAGATATGATACGTTGTTGTCCGTCTAGCACATACTGGACTTTGCTTCCTTCCGGTGTGTCGGGAATCTCCAAGTTTCCAACGTTCTTAATATCGTTAATTCGTTCACCTGTTTGCCAAAAAATAAATGTACCGATTGGATATCCTTTTAAGATGCTGTCTAGTAGCTTGGCTGTCTTATCTATACTCCAGACAAACTCACGTTGAAACTTAGGAATTTTGATTACTCCTTTCTGAATCTCATTGATCAGATCAGAATATTTTTTTGAGTCCGGTTTTGGCTGTTCAAAATCCATCTGAAAATCCTATACAGTGCCTACCTTGGGTTGCTGAAATAACGTAAGCGTAGATTATATCTGAGAAAAATAAAATCGCAGTTTTAGATGGGTACTAAATCAGGAACTAGAATATAATTCGACAGACCGTACTCTAATTCTCTTATCAACATTTACGAGAAATTAGACCAAGCACTCAAGTCACAGATCTCATGAAGGAAACAAGGGAGAGATAAAGTGTTTAAGCACCGTCATGGACGTATCATGATCTTGAGGCTTCGCTTGGGATTTCCGGCAAGAGCAAAACCCTGCTGTATATCCTGCAGTGAAAACCTGTGGGTAATCATCCCAGCCACATCCACAGCACCTTTCTCTATAAGAGAAAGGGCAATCTCAAGGTCCTTGGGAGCCGCGGCGTATGAACTAACAATACGGACTCCCGACCACCAGTACTCGTTAAAGGGAAAATCCATTTTGAACTCCGGATCAGAAGGGGCAAAAAAAAGTATTTTCCCCGAAGGGGAGACAAGACTGAAAGCACTTTTTATCGCGCTCCTCGCCCCCGTACAGACTATTACCATGTCGGAGAGATATCCTGAATTATTCTCCTTTACAAGAGAAGCGATATTGTCCTCAGGGGTAAAAACAGAAGTGGCTCCGAACTCCCGAGCCTTACGCAGCCTGAATTCGTCTGAATCAGTCATAAAAACCGGCCCCGCCCCGAGATGAAGAGCATACTGAAGGCAAAGAAGTCCCGCAGTACCGCTTCCGAGAATCGTCACGCTCTCTCCGCTACGAAGACCCGCCGCGCTGGTGGCTCCCGTAACGCCTCCAACAGGTTCGAGGAA
>JAPOSJ010000226.1:0-4664 GCA_026709745.1 Candidatus Dadabacteria bacterium
CTACATCTTCGGTTATTCTCGCATAAGTTAAGGGTGTCTGCTGCGTCTGTTTCATCACACTCTTTCCTGTTTGACCTTCTTAAGATAGGTAATTTCGGGCTTCGTATTCACTACCTCAAGAACCTTGTAACCCCTCTCGTCGCCTGAAAGCACCGATGCTCTGCTCTTTTCGTCAAGCAGGTTGCCGAAAACTATTGCGTCACTTGGGCACGCCTGCTCGCAGGCCGTGAGAACCTCCCTGTCGCGAAGAAGTCTTCCTTCATCTTTGGCCAAATCCTTGCCGTGACTTATTCTTTGTACGCAGAAGGTGCATTTTTCCATGATTCCACTGCTCCTCACCGTCACATCGGGATTGAGCTGCCAGTTAAGCGGCTCGGGGAACTTGTAGGTGTACCAGTTGAACCTTCTTACCTTGTAAGTGCAGTTGTTAGCACAGTACCTAGTGCCTACGCAACGGTTGTATATCATGCCGTTTAGGCCCTCGTGATTGTGGTAAGTTGCGAAAACCGGACATACGGGCTCGCAGGGAGCGTTTCCGCACTGCTGGCAGAGCATTGGAAGAAACCTCACATCAAGACTTCCGTCGCTGTTTTTCTCAAAGAATCTTTCTATGCGGATCCAATTCATCTCGCGGCGCTTGGCGACCTGCTTCTTTCCAACAAAAGGAATATTGTTCTCGGCATAACAAGCTGTTACGCAGGCTCCGCATCCTGTGCACTTGTTAAGGTCTATGGCCATACCCCATCTGTACTTGGCATATTTCAGATCCGGGTAGAAATCCGGGTGCTCTGAATGCTCCGATCCGTGATGGCCGTTATGATGACCTATCTGGTCAAGAGCTACGGTCTTGGCTACGTGTCTATCTCCCTGGGTCTTTGTGTACTGAGTCCTAACGAGCAGATCTCTTTTTCTGAGGGATGAAACGCTGACTTTAGTAGAAAGCAGCGAAAGTCCCCCTGAAAGCGCGTCGGTAGCCGCGGGGAGCAAGGCAAAAGGATTCACCCCCCTGCCCTTGGCGTATCTTCCGTAGGAAGTGTGTCCCTGTCCTAAAGGAACGGCAACCGTATCGGGCCTTATTCCCTCATAGACAAACACCTGCACCTCAAAACTTCCCCCGGGAGTGTCAACCTTAACGTAAGAACCGTCCTCAAGACCCATTTTGGCCGCCACGGAGGGATTTATCTCAAGCCACGAATCCCACACCGAAGTGGTAAGGGCGTCGGGAAGCTCCTGAAGCCAGGGCTTGTTCGCCCCCCTTCCGTCAAGAAACCTGTAGGACGGATAAGCGATCAAGTGAAAATCCCCTTCTCCCCGGAACTGAGGTTCGCTGAAAGAAATGGAACTTATGCTGGACGAAAGAGCGACATTTACAGGTGCGGGAATGGTTGTCACAGAACCTTTTACAACAAGATTTTCCCAGAATTTCTCGAAGCTCGTTCCGGGAGAAAGCACGGCGGCCCGGTTTTTCCATGAGTTTCTCAGATAATCATAGTATTTTTTCGAGTCAAAGGTGTTTTTAAGGGCCTCGACATTTTTTGAGACGGAGATAAGAGCATCACCCGGTGACTTGGTGTTGAAAACCGGTCTCATAACGGGCTGGATAATACCGGTTACGCTTTTTTTAGGGCTGTAATCTCCCCAACTCTCAAAACTTGTACTTTCGGGAAGTATTAGATGTGCCTTATCTGAAGTCTCATCAAGAAACGAGGAGAGGCTGACGACAAACGGCACTTTTTCAAGAGCTTCTGAGATTTTCAGTTCTCCGGGAAGTGTAAAAACGGGGTTTACATTATGAAGTATTAGAACTTCTACTCTGCCTGACCTCATCTCCTCTACCAGCCGTTCTATTTCGCTGAAAGTGCTTGCGTCAGAGATTGAAAGAGGATCTGAGAAATCTACCGTTCTGCCTATATTTCCGGCAAGGTAATTCAGTATGTTCACAGCAACCATAGTCTCGGTGGCATTCGATCCGGTGTTAGCCGCTCCGCCCCCTATAGCAAGGCTCCTTGAAGTCGCAAAGTCTCGGGCGATTTTCTCTATGGTATCCGCGGGTACGTCGGTAAGCTCCGCAACTTTCTTAGGTGAATAGCGTGAAACCATTGCCGCTATCGGTCCTGGGGCAACTTTGTTAAACCCCTTTGAAATCATCGAGTTGGCGATTCCGAGAGCGACATACTGTTCTGTTCCGGGTTTTGCCGAAATCCACGTATCAGCGTTTGAAGCAGTCATCCCACAACGTGGTTCCACGTGAACGACCTTACCTGTTTTTCCGTGATCTATGTTCCTCAGTTCCGAATAACCTATAGAGTTTGAAACCGAGCTGAGCCAAGTCTCAAGATAATCAGCACCGAATGAGAGAAGGTAGTTGGCTTTGTCTATCCTGTAGGAAGGAATCTCGTCTCTTCCAAAAACAATCGAGTTGGCTTTTCTTATTGGTTCGTGTGAGAAAGTCTCATAAACGTAGTGCTCTCCTCCAAGTGGCTTCAGGAATTCGGCCACGAACTTTGAGTAAGTCCCCGAAACATTGTTGCTCAGATATACGACCTTTCCCGAACTGCGAGAGTTCAGTTTCTCAGCGAGTATTTCTTCACCCCGTTTCCATCCTATGGGTTCAAGCCTTCGGGTCTCGGCATTTTTTCTAAGCGGGGAACGTACCCTGTCGGGGTTGTAAAGGCCCTGCAGGGAAGCCTGACCCACGGCACATGTCTTTCCCCTGTTTACGGGACTCTCGGGGCTGCCTTCAACCTTGATGGCACGTCCCTCGCGGTTTTTCACCACGAGGCCGCAGCCCGATGAACACTCTCTGCAGGTAGTTGAATAGAATTTGGGAACTCCAGGAATAAAATTTTCGGGAGGAATCACGTAAGGAATTAACTGCTCCACTGGCTCAGAGCAGCTTCCCGCAACAGCAGCCGTACCGCCTGCCACACCGAGCACCTTCAGAAAATCCCTTCTTTTCATACCATTGTTTGCTTTGTTTTCTTTCCGAGACATATATCCCCTCCGGCCTAGTAATGGCAGGTCAGACAGTCCTTCAGTTCGGTCTTGTGCTGTTCGTCATCAGCATTTTCTTCATGACACGATAGGCAGAATCCCATAGTCATATCTTTCGCCTTGTACACCACATCCATTTTCTCAACCTCTCCGTGACAGGTACTGCACTCAAATCCACGCTTTATGTGCCTTTTATGGTTAAAACGCACAAACTCCGGCATTCCGGCGGAATCAGTGCCGTACATTCCCGTAACTTTAACCCAAGGTATCGGTTCCTGCCTGCGCCAGTAACCCTTTACCTTGTTTATTTCCTCTCTTATGTTGATTGTCTGCCCTCCCTGGGTTGTGTACTCAACATCCCTTCCGGCAACATAGGAATGACACCCCATGCACTTCTGCACAGAGGGAATACCGGGATGACTGGAAACCTCCGTGTAGCTGTGGCAGGTCTGACACTGTATCTGGTTATCCCCGGAGTGTATCTTGTGGCTGAAAAGAACCGGCTGTGCCGGACCTTTGTCGTTGCTCTTGGCAGTTTCAGCGTATAGGTAGAAGCCCGCAGTAACAAGCAAAAAGGTTATAACAATACACACAAATCCCTGTCTTTCTCTTTTCATCTTAAAACTTGCTTACAAACGGGGTAGTACTAACTCAGGAAGCAAATTGATTGCATAGTATTATTAACAAGTTCTTCATATCTGTCAAGTTTATCAAGAACGCGGATGACTCTATGGAAAAACTGTGAAACGCGGTCAGAAAGAAAACGCACGGATTAAGTCCAGATCTAAGAAATCACAGCCGCGTTTTCTCCAAAACCTCCTCTAAAAAGTCATCTGCAGAGAATGTGCCTCCGAAAAGCGGGGAGAAGCACTGTTCTCCAGCCCGACTGAGCCCCGAAGAGTGTCCCTCTTCGACACAAAGCCCTTTAAAAAAAGGCACCACACCCAGTATGTTCACCGAGAAAACATCCCTCAGGACAGCAGGATTGGTCGCTGAAGCCACATCTGCAGGTTTGGGAAAACCGTTTATCACCACCCCTAGTACCCGCGCGGCTCTTTTTCTCGCGTACTCAAGCGAAAGCGCCGTATGATTAAGGGTGCCAAGCCCAGGCCGCGTGACTATAACCATCGGGGCCTCAAGATCAATTGCAAGGTCCGCCATCATGTAGTCTCGGGTAATCGGCACGCAGATACCGCCTGCTCCCTCAATGAGAGTCACATCGTTTCGGGAGATATAGTCCCGCGTATGTTCTATTATGTCCTCAAGAGGGATGCTTATCCCTTCAATCGCGGCGGCACGATACGGGGAGAGGGGAGCTTGCAGACGGCAGGGAGATATCTCGGATAATATGTAATCTTCCCCTAGAAAACTGTAGATAAACTCAGCGTCGCAGAGGCCTTCAAGCTCCGTTCCCGTCTGAAACGGTTTTATTATACCGGTCACAAGACCCTTTTTCCGCAGAAGAGCGGCAAGTGCAGCAGTAACCGCTGTCTTGCCCACCCCCGTGTCAGTGCCAGTTATGAAAACGGCTCTTGGAAGGTCCTTCATTGAAATTGTGGCAGGAAAGCTACAAACCCAGATCCCTTACCTTTTCGGCTACCTCCTCGCCATGAGACGAGGTTTTCACCTTGTTCCATATATGCGCTATCCTTCCACCGTTTTCTATCAGG
>JAPOSJ010000226.1:4674-5196 GCA_026709745.1 Candidatus Dadabacteria bacterium
CCTTTTTCTATAAGGAAGGTAACTCTACGTGCGGAACCGAACTTGCTCCTTACCCCGTAGAGATCCACTATCTCTTTGCTTCTATCGCTTAGAAGCGGAAAATTTAACGAATACTTGTTTTTAAAATTCTCATGGGATTTCACTCCATCTGTGCTTACCCCCAAGATTTGCACTCCGAGAGACACAAGCTGCTGCTCCGCATCACGTAGCGAACAGGCCTCCTTGGTGCAGCCCGGGGTGTTGTCCCTTGGGTAGAAGTAAAGTGCTACCGTTCCTTTTGAATAAAAGTCGCTTAGCTTTACTTTTTCCGCGCCGTAGGTCTCGGCTTCAAAATCAGGAGCCTGACTCCCAGTCTCGATCTTCTCTCCCATTTTAAATCTCCTTGCCCTGGGTTAGAACATTCCAAGGCTCTCTTTTGCTGCTTCACTCATCTTGCCCGGGTCCCAGGGAGGATCCCACACAATCTCAATGTTCACTTCGCTGACACCGTCAAGTTCTTCGACAAGGTACTTTGCCTCTGCA
>JAPOSJ010000212.1 GCA_026709745.1 Candidatus Dadabacteria bacterium
CACATGGGACTCTCAGACCTGCCGGGGGAAATTGCTGTTGATGTTGCCATAAGAGGTGCTCTCGCGGTCGTGGGGGCCAATGCAGGTGCCGTGGCGGGGCTTATCCTCTTTGGACCTGCGGGAGCAGTTGTTCTGCCGTACTTTGGCGGGATTGCGTCGTTGGGGTTTGTCCCTAAGGTTCGCGGAGCAGCCGATAAAGTTATTTTAAGAAACTGGTCAAAAGAAGTTGTTAGCCTTGCAGTCTCCCTGAGGAAAGATGCTCTTTGCGTTCTGGACAGACGTATTGAGCGTCTCAAAAGAGACTTCAAGGCATCGTATGATCCGAATACCATAGAAAACTGGCTTTACGTGAGAAAACTTGACGATATTATAGCGTCCGCGGAACAGCTCGTTGATATTGAAAACCAGAATATAGATACGGTGCCAGATTGTTCCGCTCTTCTGAGTAAGATTGTCGCGGCGCGTCTTCTTGATCTATCCATCCGAAATAAGCAAACAAAACTTATACGAAAACTGCAAGATAAGCCAAAATTCGGGAAGATTTTAAGAAAAAGACCGAAAAAAGGTGCAGATTGGGTGAAGGAAAAGATTTCTAGTATCCGTCAAGAGCGAAAAACTCGAAAAACTTGAATAGTGGGTAGGAATTAATAGAAAATTATACCAGCCCCTAGTTTACCACTCTTAGCTTAAAAAAAGTGCATCATATTTTCTGTGGTACCGAATGTGATTAAACTGAAAATGCTTATTGACATCTTCCGTTGCAGTTTTTAATTCAAAAGTCAATTCCCCTATCTTTATATCCCAGAGAGATTGCTGCTTTCTCTCTCCTTCTTTTTCTGGGAAAGTTATATCAATACCAAGACTTTTACATTAGGTATTCTACAAAATCTTGCCCATAAGTCCGGTTTTAACATCGAGGTTTTTACATTTATAATTCTGATATTATGAACGGGAAGTTGTTCGTAATCTCCGGTCCGTCAGGAAGCGGGAAAACAACTCTTGTCAACCATGTTCTCTCGAAGGTTGAAAACCTCCGTTTCTCTGTTTCTTTTACCACGAGGTCGATGCGGGCGGGCGAGGTCTGCGGAGAGCACTACGAGTTTGTTTCCAGAGAGGAATTTGTGAATATGATTGAGCGGAGATCCTTTGCCGAGTGGGCGGAGGTGCACGGAAATTTCTACGGCACGCCGAGGGCCGGCATCCAGAAATACATTGAAATGGGTGTTGACGTTATCCTTGACATAGATGTTCAGGGAGCTAAAAGGCTCAGAGGAGCGTTTGAAGATGCTGTCTTCATATTTGTCGTTCCGCCGTCTCTAGAGATTCTTGAGCGAAGACTCAGGGACCGCAGGTCGGAGCAAGGCAAGGATATCTCAATTCGTCTTGGTATGGTTAAACAGGAGGTGTCCTGCTCAAAGTGCTATGATTATATTATAATTAATAATGAGATGGATGTTGCTGTGGAAAATGTTGAGGCGGTTATCCTTTCGAATAGACTGGACGAGGGGGAAGATTCAGGCCGCATGCTTGCCGCTGCCCGGGAGGTTAAGACGGAAAACGTTTACGGCCCGGCTTTCCTGAGCAAATTCGGGCTCACGTAAGACTTTCGTACCGACGTGATCAGGTTAAACGACATCATAGACAAGGTCACTTCCTATTCGGATATCGCGAATGATGATCTTGATTCCATAAAGAAGGCCTATGTATATTCGGCCAAGGTTCACTCCGGCCAGAAAAGAGTCTCGGGAGAACCTTACCTGAGTCACCCTCTTGAGGTCTCTTCAATACTCGCGAACATGAAACTTGACGTCCCCTCTATAGTTACCGGACTTCTTCACGACACTATAGAGGATACTCTGGCGACCCGCGAGGAAATTGAACGAATTTTCGGAAACGAGATAGCTTTTCTAGTTGATGCGACAACGAAAATAAGCCTTCTTCCCTATGTTTCCGATGTGGAGAAGCAGGCCGAAAGCTTCCGCAAGCTGATACTGGCTACGGCTGAGGATATAAGGGTTGTTCTTATAAAGCTTGCCGACAGGCTGCACAACATGAGAACACTTGAATACCTGACTGAGGAAAGACGAAGGAGAATCGCTATTGAGACGATGGAAATTTACGCGCCGCTTGCCCACCGCCTCGGGATGAACTGGATCTCGGTAGAGCTTGAAGATCTGGCTTTTAAGTTCTCAAAACCAAGCGAGTATGAGCGTATCAGCAAAAACGTGTCCGCAAAAAAGAAAGACTGGGAAAAATACACCGCTGAAATCGTCTCTCTCATCACCGCCAAGATGGAAGAATTCGAAATTTGTGGAGATGTCTCGTGGAGATTCAAGCACTTATACGGCATCTACAGCAAGATGAAAAAGGGTAATATAAGCCTGAGCAATATTTATGACATATTGGGATTCAGGATCGTCACAGCGACTGAAAATGAGTGCTATCAGGTCCTTGGAGCAGTCCATTCTTTGTGGAAGCCCATTCCGGGGACAATAAAAGACTACATAGCTCTTCCGAAAGCCAACAACTACCAGTCCATTCATACTGCGGTGATAGGGCCCTTCGGAGAACAGATGGAAATCCAGATACGAACGGAGAAGATGCACCGAATTGCGGAATATGGGGTTGCTGCTCATTGGAGGTACAAGCAAGGGAATTCGCTTGAGAACGGGAACGACAAGATCTACTCGAATCTCCGTCACTTAGTCGAGTTAAAGGATATAAAAGACTCAACGGAGTACATAGAAGCAATAAAAGGAGAACTCATATTGGACGTCGTGTATGTCTACACTCCTAACGCAGACCTCCTTGAGTTTCCCGTGGGCTCAACTCCCGTTGACTTTGCATATTCAATTCACACCGACATAGGTAACCACTGCTCTCAGGCTTTTGTTAATCATAAACTTGTGCCTCTTAACTACAAGCTTAAAACTGGAGACATGGTAGAAGTTATGACTTCCAGAAACAGGGTTCCTAACAGACAATGGCTTGATTTTGTCGTTACCTCAAAGGCTAAAAACAGAATAAGAAGCTGGCTGAGAAAGGAGGAAAACTGCAAGGCTGAGCAAATTGGGGAGGCAATAACTCAAAGGAAGCTCGCGGCGAAAGGATTTAACCTGCGCCACTTGCGAGAAAAGAAAAGATTTGAGGAATCTTTGGCGAAGCTTCAATTCTCGGAGGTAAACGACTTTTACAGAGCGGTCGGGTTCGGTAATGCCTCGGTAAATGATCTTCTAAAGGTTATGCATCCCAGGAAGTTTGCTGAAGTAGCTGAGAAAAGCAAAAGAATAAAAAGTATAATAAATAGAATTTCCAAGGACGAGTCCAAAGATGCGGTACTTGTCAAAAAATACGACAACATACTTATAAAATTCGCCAAGTGCTGCAATCCCGTTCCGGGGGAACGGATAATAGGCTTTATAACCAGAGGCAGAGGAATAACCGTGCATGTCTACAATTGCCCGAAACTGCTTGAAGTCGACCCTGAAAGGAGGATAGATGTTGCTTGGAATGATGATTATTCGGGACGGATTCCGATCAGTCTTTCAGTCAGATGTGAGAATAGAAAAGGCATGTTATCTGAACTCACAAGTGCAGTATCGGGTCTTAATGTTGACATTGTCAGTGCTGACATTAGCAAAGATGAGATAGGACAGGGGGATGCGAAGTTCGAAGTGGCGGTGGAAAATATAAAGCAGCTTGAAAAACTTGTTGAATCCCTTAAAAATCTTGGGGGAGTTATATCGGTTGAAAGGCTGACTTGCACCTCTTAACCGCAACCTAATAACCTGAACTGAGAAGGTGTTCAGGGGCGTCTCGGATGTTTTTGCCATGATCATAAACTGGATCAGAAAAAAGCTTGCCATAAGAAGTTCAAAGAAGCTTTTGCGCACCGCAAGGACCATCATGCGAAAAAAAAAGAAATTTCTCACTTCTAGGGAAGCCGATTATGCAGAAGCGAGAATATCTGCCTGTGAAGATGCGATCGAGAGAGGTTCCCTGCAGGAAATAAGGGTCTCGAAGAAAGCGCTGGGAATCTTTTTGCAAGACAATCTCAAGTCATATGGCAAATCCTCTCTCCGTCAGAATACAGAAGCAATAGTAATAGCCGTAGCCCTCGCGTTTGCCATAAGGGCTTTTGTGTTTCAGCCTTTCAAGATTCCTTCCGGTTCGATGCTTCCGACTCTTCTTGTGGGTGACCATATTCTGATAAACAAGTTTGTCTACGGAACAAGAATTCCCTTTACAGACAAAATTTTCTTTCCCTTCTCCAAAATTGACCGTGGAGACATCGTGGTTTTCAAACTTGGTGCAGATAATACGACAGGTTTTACCATGCCCGCAAAAGAAGCTTTCTACGTAAAGAGAACAGTGGGTATTGCGGGTGATGAGATAGATATACGCGGTAGGGATATCATTGTAAACGGCAGGACTGTGACTCAGGTCTATGCAGGGGATTATGAACATCCGGATCAGAAATTCTATACCGCCGCGGATAGATACGAGCAGTCGCTTTCAGGAAAGAATTTCGGCGTTATATATAAAACGGGGAACAATTCCACTACTAGCGGCAGGATGAGTTTCCCTCTTGTCGTTCCCAAGGATAGGATTTTTGTCATGGGTGATAACAGAGACAACAGTTACGACAGCAGGTTCTGGGGGTTTGTGCCTGTGGAGAATGTCTACGGCAAGGCTTTTATGATTCACTGGTCGTGGAATCTGTCTAACCCTGATTATGGGCACAAGATCAGGTGGCATAGAATTTTTTCAGCAATAGAATGAATTTGTCTAACCCCTTTCTTTAAAAGCCGCCAAGGCATTTTTCAGTGCGCGTTGTTAAGAATTAAAAATCTGCTTTTAATAACTGCTTATAGGGTATATTCTGTTTGCGGATTATGGAGACCAAGAAAAAAATACGGCTTGTTGAAGACAGGGTCGAGAGTTTTTTCTCCGCCATTATAGATGATATATCACCCAAGAAGCTTAGCAGTCTGATCGTCATAGGTATAAAGACAAGGGGAGAATACCTGGGCAAGAGGCTTGTTGAACATATAAAAGAGCGGACGGGAAAGGAAGTCACCTTCGGCCCGCTTGATATTCCTCTCTACAGGCGGGATTTGGGGACCGGGCAAACCTGGCCGCGGTGGCGCCAAAACACCTCCCC
>JAPOSJ010000115.1 GCA_026709745.1 Candidatus Dadabacteria bacterium
ACATTACTCCATGGATACAGGGTGGAAAAACCAATGAGGACAATTGCCAGTTGTTGTGTAAGAGATGTAATAGGGAAAAATCTTCAAAATAGATGTATGAGTTCACTGGAAGGCTCAATCTTCTTGTATCTGACAGTAATGAAGGCGATATAGTGCTAGACCTCTTCCGCGGTTGTGCCACTACCTGTGTAGCTGCCGAAAAGCTAAACCGACAGTGGATAGGTATTGACGTATCATTTAAAGCCTATGAACTAGTAAAAGAGCGATTAAAAAAAGAAGCAGCTGATCCAGAGGATTTATACAAATATCAGAATAAAATTCATATGCAGACTGACCCACCTAAACGGACTGACCAGAGAGCGGGCTACAAGGAAAAGAAGTTTGTATATATAATTTCACATCCCAACTTCCCTGATAAGTACAAAGTGGGAATTGCAAGTAACTGGAAGTCCCGTCTTAACTCATATCAGACTTCAGACCCGGAGCGTCAATACAAACTGGAGTTTAAGATTGAGACACCATTATTCAGAGAATAGGAGTATATCTTATTTGCAATGTGCTATTGTTGCCTACTTTCAGAAATAACAGAAGCGGAATTATTGTATCGGTAAGAAATTAAATGAAGTGTGAGTAAAAACTTTTTACCCACACTTCACAATTAAAACCTTTTCAAGAACAAAATTTACTCGCCAAAGCCACCACCCTCTCCACAGTGCTGCCTGGACCAGCATTGCCCCGTATTGGGATCTCTGCCACAGATGCAATCATTGGCATCTTCAACACTTTCAACGCAACTAACAGCCGCAAAATTTATTGCCGGACAGAACCCACCTGATACAACTCCAAGTCCAAGGTGATTACAATCAACTAGCCTGCTTTCATTTCCTGTACACTCAACCTGATCAAGCAATACCGGAGTACCTAGCAGGGCGATCATGCTAAAAAAGTGCTTCCAAGAACTCCAAGTTGTGTTTGAAGTATCAGTATTCTTGAAATCGTCCTGTGTAAGAGGACTAACAGATGCACCAACGGCAAGGCTTCCCAGCTGCCTGCAGGCAACCTGTGCTTCTTCTCGGCCAAAACCTGTGTTACATATCGCATAGGCCTTATCACCGTGTCTTATCTGGAGCCTGCCTCTTTTGCCTTCATTTCCTTGGCTGGGAGCCGGCAAAAAACTTGCAAACTCAAGATTGTCTCCCAAAGATTTATCTATCGCCGTTATTTTTAATGTACCATTTTTAGTCTTGTCATTGTTTGGAATATAACCTTGGCGAAAACCCGCATGCCCCGGCCATTCATTATTATTCGTATCACCAAAATTAAACTTCTTTAGATCACCACCTTTCGAACCTACGTAAAGATTAAATAACTTCCTATTGGAACCCTCAGGTGGAAATTTCGGGCTTATACCAATCTTTACCTTGTTTTTCGGATAAGATGAAGAAATACTCCAAACGTTATAACTCTTACCTTCATAGGTGAAAGAACCATACAAAAAAGGTTCTGATCCATAAAACACAACTACATCTCCGGGAAGTTGTTTTCTCCACTCGTCAAGGTTGAAATCGTTTTCATAAAGTGTATCTTCCGCAAGTTGGGCATTTGCAGTTACTGTAAAACCAATACAAAACACCGCGGTTAACACAACTAATTGTGCTAAACTAAAAACTCTCCTCATCTCCATACACCTCCTTCCTTTTTTTGATATAAATTCAGTCATCCTTTAAAAAAGCAAACACAGAAGATTTTATTGAAATTGCAAAAAACAACAGAAAAAACATTACAAAAGAATTTGCCAAAATGCTTCCGTTTTTTGAAGAATCATTCGCAGAAAGTGAACACCCTCCATCATCTTCTACCAACTCTCCTCTATCAAAATATAAACCCGTCCCAAAAACATAAGTTCTCAAATGGTCTTCGCCCCGCTCCCGATACAATACCGCATATCCAAGCTTAGATGACGTGCCGCCAGCCGCACCTTCCTCATCTGGCTCATCTCCCTCTATATTAGGATCATCCCAGTCATATCCGACAAAACCTCCCCCCGGCTTCTTCGCCTCATCTATTATGCGACGAATAAAAAGATCCTGCCCCTCACCTTCAAAATTCCAAAGGTCTGTTTGTTCAATGTTCCTGTTAGCTCCGTTAAACACCACATTACCTTCAATATCCATTATGTAGATGTAGGTTGAACCATTTCGCCAAGGACCTCCATCAAACCTAAAAACTTTGCGTAAGATAACCGGATCAAACACAGGAAGAGAGAAAGACGCAGAAATAAATCTGGTTGCATCTAATAAAAATCTTCTGAGATCATCCTGCGTTTCCACATCCACAGCATTAATGACGGGATTGAGAATCTCCTTAAATCGGTTTTCAACTTCCTCTAATTGTTCTGCAGAAATATCAGGATTAGTGCTTATGAAACCCTCTATGAGATCCTTTTCGAGCTCCTCAAAAGTGGCATAAGAAAAAGGTTCTGGAGTGTAATCAAGTCCTCCAATCAAAACAAATTCAGCTTCTTCGCTTGAAGGATTTCCAAAAGGAACAAACGGCCCTCTCGCAATCATTGCGTAACCGGATGGAACATCGTCTGGCTGCCCCACATATCTTACGCAACCTCCCTCCTTAGTTACAATCTCATTCCAACTCTCTCCATTACAACCTACCAGTGCTTCAGACCAGTCCTGATCCTCTAATTCTCTGCTCTTTGGATGAATGTATACCCCACCCGCTTTTGTAGTCAGCAGAATATAGGTTGAACCGTAAACCCAGTCCCTATGATTCCTGAAATCGTTTAGTAGATGAAGAGATTCCGTAAAACTCTCTGCTCCAGATAAATGAAGAAGAGCATGCTCAACAAAATTCTTTACCTTGTCATCCCTTTCTTCTTTGCTCGAATTGTCCACATCTCTGGCTGTTGTAACAATGGTTTCGTCCTGATGAGGACTTTCGTGTGCCAAGGCACTATTCACAAAAAGAAGAAAGGAAACAAATACAAAAAAGAGGCAGAAATACTTAGGCTTTACTATATTCGCATTGCAAAAGTTAGTATGCAAAGAGTCGAAAACGGATTTTACCTTCATAAGGTTTCTAAAAATACAGGGAAATAACACCATGTCAAGTAAATCTGAAATCTCTAGATAATAAAGCAATACATTTATGAGGGAGGAAGGCAGAACAGCTTTAGCTATTCTAAGGTCTGAGATGAGGGAAGAAAATAACTTCTCTTATGGAGGAGGAGTTTGTAAGCAACATCACAAGACGGTCAATTCCTATCCCGGCTCCGGCTGTGGGAGGCATTCCGTACTCAAGGGCCGACACGTAGTCATTGTCCATTTCATGATATTCGTCTTCGCCTTTTTTCTTCATTTCAGCCTGATCTGCAAAACGCTTTTTCTGATCAATGGGATCATTAAGCTCGGAAAAAGCGTTTGCTATTTCCCTTCCACAGATATAAAGCTCAAACCTGTCAACCACTTCCGGGTCGTTGTCGTTTTTTCTTGCAAGCGGGGAGACATCAAGCGGGAAACCGTAGACAAAAGCCGGGTTAAGAAGACTATCTTCAAAGAGCGCCTCAAAAATCTCCGTGAGGGCTTTTCCCCTAATCCCATTATGTGTTATTCCCATAGAGTCTGCCTTTGTAAAAAGAAACTGGTCATCTTCTGTTATTTCGGAACCAAATTTCTCACGTAGAGCATCATAAATGTTAATTCTCTTCCAAGGTCTCTTGAAGTCTATCTTCTTATCTTCGTACTCAACCTGCATTTCTCCTGCCGTATTTTCCACCACGCAGCAGACAAGGTCCTCTATGAGATTCATAAGGTCTTCGTAAGTCGCGTAAGCCTGGTAGAACTCAATCATTGTGAATTCCGGATTGTGCTTGGTGGACACCCCTTCATTTCTGAATGTTCTTCCGAGTTCATAAACTCTCTCAAGTCCTCCGACTACAAGTCGTTTCAGGTAAAGCTCAGGCGCTATTCTCAGGTAAAGGTCCATGTCGAGGGCGTTGTGGTGCGTAACAAAAGGCTTTGCGGTTGCGCCTCCGGCAATTGGGTGAAGCACCGGGGTCTCCACCTCAAGGAAATCTCTTTCATCAAGAAACCTTCTAATGAGATTTATCACCTTTGATCTTGTCTTGAAAATTTCTCTGGTTCTCTCATTCGCAATCAGATCAAGGTAGCGCTGGCGGTATCTTGTCTCCACGTCCTGGAGACCATGCCATTTCTCGGGAAGAGGCCTGAGCGCCTTTGTGAGAAAGAAAAGCTCCAGGACCCTCACCGTAAGTTCTCCGGTTCTGGTCTTGAAAAGTTCTCCGCGGATGCCTGCGAAATCCCCTACATCAAGAAATTTCCGGAACAGTGTGAAGGTTTCTTCCGAAACAGAATTTTTCTGTACGAACCCTTGAATTCGTCCTGTACGTTCAGAGAGATGGAAAAAAGCGCTTTTTCCAAAATCCCTTTTTGAAACTATCCTCCCAGCCAGGCTAAAGGACTGCTCCATTTCCTCAAGCTCTTCAGGAGATTTGGACACGTAGAGGGATATCAGCTCCCCTGCATTATTCTCTGGAGTGAAACCGTTTGCATAAGGGTCAATGCCCATTGCCCTTAGCTCTTCTAGCTTTGATTTTCTTAGTTCAAACTGCTTGTCTTCCATTTGGTTGGAATCTCTTTTCCGTTACTATTGGAAAATAAAAACTAATTGCGACTGAAAACAACCTTTCCCGAGACTACAGTACTGCTTACCACACCTTTAAGATCCCACCCGGAAAAGGGTGTGTTTCTCCCTTTTGAGAAAAATTTTCCCGGGTCCACCGTCCAGATCATCTCCGGATTGAACACAACGATATCAGCAACCGAGCCGGGAGCTATAGTCCCTCTCTCTATGCCCACTATCTCTGAGGGAGCAACAGTAAGTTTCCTTATCATCTCATCAAGGCCGATAACCCCTTTGTCCACCAGTTCAAGTGAAAGCGAAAGTGCGGTTTCAAGACCAACTATGCCGAAAGGTGCCAAGTCAAATTCAACGTTTTTCTCATCCTGACTGTGAGGGGCATGATCCGTGGCTATTACGTCAATTATTCCGTCGGCAATACATTCTAATATGGCATCTACATCTTCCTGTGTCCTGAGCGGAGTATTCATCTTGGCATCGGTTC
>JAPOSJ010000140.1 GCA_026709745.1 Candidatus Dadabacteria bacterium
CTGGTACAAAACCACCTTCAGCCAGTTCAAGGCCTGGGCGGATAAGGCTGATATTCCCTGGAAAGCCATTAAGCCACAACTTGACGATACACTCAGCAAAGCACGTTATCTCTGGCCGAAATCTCTTGACGATCTGCCCGTGGATTACAATCAGAAAAAACAACTCAGAGAACACTGGCGGTTGCTGTCCACAGACTTGCGGATTGAAAGCGCTGGGTCAACCATAACATACTCCTGAGCAACAACACGAAACTTTCGACCTTAGCGCAGGGTCCAAGATTACGTTTCGTAGTCAACAACAACCGCATCCGTCCTTATCTCACGGATAAACTGCGCGACTCTCACGTGCTCTGGATGCTTCTGGTAGATTCCAAGCGCTTCGTTCGATTCAAACTCAGAATAAAGAGCGACATCAAACGAGGTGGGAAGTTCATTGAAATTCCTGCCGATCTCCATGGTCTGTATCTGCGGAATAACGCTTTTTAGCCCCTCTAGCTCCCGCTTGATCTTTGCTATAAGCTCATCCTTGCTCATTCCTTCATGCAAATCCTTGATTCTCCACATAACTATATGCTTTATCACCTTGATTCTCCTTGGAAAATAGTCTGCAGATCTTCCGAAGAGAGTAAATTATTTTCGATAAAATTGCGAAAAATCTCCCATTCCATCTGTGTGTCCACAAACTCTCAGGCGAAAAGATACGTTGTGGCGATAAAAAAGGTATGATTTACCTTTATGCGGGAAAAAGAAGAGATATTTAATGAACTTCCCTTTATAGAGAATTTCGAGAAAGACAAAACCGATTTCCTGCTTAAGATCGGTGAACTGGTAGAAGTGCCAAAACGCTACGTGCTCACCAAGCAGTTTGAACCAAGCCATTCTTTTTATTTCCTTATAGAAGGCCTGGTGAATTTTTCAATCACGGTTGAAGATAGAACCGATGAATTTTCCGTGGGGAAAAGTGATGAGAAGTTCACTCCCATAGGCTGGTCAGGTTTTCGGGCTCCCAGACGTTATTACACTACTATTATATGTGAAAAACCCTGTGTCCTATTTAAATGGAGTCATCGTAATCTTGAAAAATTCTTCGGTCAGGAACCTCTTCTCGGACGGGAATTTCTCCTGTTCGTTCTCAGCAAAACCACAAACCTTCTGAAACAGGTTCGCACGGAGCTTGCCGAGTACAACAATGTCAACTGGGATATTGATGCTGGAAAAACGGGCACTGCTTCACAGCAGGGAAAATACATATCTGTTCCCAACCCGCTTGCCCTTATGAGACAGTCTCCTTTTTTCGAAGTTTTTCCCGAAAAAACACTGCGCCGACTGGCAAAGGCGGTTCAGAAAAAATACTATCTGAACAACGAACCCATATTCAGTCAGGGAGATGTTTCAAAAGGAATAGATATACTCGCTTACGGAAAAGCCGTGCTGTGTTTCTCGTCCGAAGAAACACAGATAGCAATTGAGGAGTCTGCCGCTCTTCACCTGATCAAACTTCCCGGATACCTGGTCGGGTGGATGGGTGCCGCCCCTGCCGCGGCAAACGACGTTACCGCCGTTGCGAGCAGAAATTCGGTTATTTATCACATAAGTGCCAACTCTCTTGATAAAATCCTGAATCACGATCCTTCTACGGCCCTAGCTTTAGCCAAAAGGCTTTTGTGGCTTGTATCGATCCGGCTTCGAAACGCCCGTGCGGGGCTCATATCGCAAAGATACGAACGTGAAATACTGGCTATAGGCAGTCTTATCGAGCAAAACGCCATGCAGCTGAGCGTAAACTCCCCGATACATAAACTTCCTCATCTGCTAAACAGCCCTCTCACGCTTGATGACGCTTTTCAGCTTCTGTTCAGACTGGAAAGAGAAGGCAAGAGCCTCGAGAAAGAGCTGTCCCGCCTAAGCCTTGATATTCTTGGGAAGATATACAAGGAATATAATTTTTTCGAAGGACTCAGAAACGTCTATCAATCAGTAACCGACGCCCCAAAGTCGCTATCTACAAGTGAAATAAGAACCATGGCCGCCAAGCAGTTCAAGGGCATCTTCAGTCGTATTCCTTACGTAATTGAAGGCTGGGAAAATCTGCCTGAGGAATCAGGACACCTTTTCATATACAACCATCTGCTGAACTACCCCTACAACACACTTCCCAATCATTTTCAGATTACGCTAGATTCCCATTTCATAAGCGCAATGATCCTCTACACCAAGTACGGTGAAGCCGGGGTCCGGGTTGTCCGAGTACCGAGGGCGGAAGAATACGGACACGAATACTACTATGAAAGGCTCGGACACATAAATGTTTACACAGACGAATCCGATACATCGAAGCAAACTCCCGAGCGGAAAAAAGCGTGGAGAGAAAAATTCTACGAGACAGCTGGCGAACACTTGAAAAAAGGATTCAACATAGTTGTAAGCCCCGAGGGAACCAGCATGACAACTGAGGAATCGCCCGGGTCTTTCAAGCTGGGAGCTTTTCTTCTGGCATCGTCCATTGATCCCGAGCCCCTTATTGTTCCCATAGCGGTGGCAAACTTCGATAAAAGGATAAACCACAATGTGTTCTCCCTAATAATAAAAAAGCCCTTCAGAGTATCTGATTATGTAAAAACCCCGGAAGAAAACAAAAATAAACTTTTTGAATTCGTTAAGGAATATGAAAATCTGTACAGGTCATACGTGGAAGAGGCTACAAGAGCTGCAAGACGCGTGGAATCCACCAAGATCAAGCTGAAAACCTTTGAGCAGGTACAAAAAGAACTACCGCCAATAGACAAAAATCTGTTTGAACAGGACGTAAGAATTCTCGAGAGACGTCATGTGGGAAAAAAGAGCGACGCTACGGTTTTTTACGGAAGTTCAAGCTTTCGACTCTGGAGAGCAATGGCTAGAGATTTTCCGCAATACGACATTACCAACCTGGGTTTCGGTGGCGCCAGAATAGCCTACTGTCTACATTATTTTACGCGCTTGATAAAACTGAGTGGACCTAAATCCCTTGTTTTCTACGCAGGAGACAATGACATAGGAGACGGCTGTCTGCCGAAGCAGGTACTGAATCTTTTTTTAGATTTTTACCATAAGTTCAGAGAACACTACCCCCATACGAAATTCACATTTGTTTCCATAAAACCAAGTCCTGTGAGGTTCCATTTTCTTGACAGGATCGAGGCATCAAACGATCTCGTAAGACAGTTCCTATCAAGAGAAGACAACACCTTTTACCTGAATGTCTATGATCTCATGCTGAATGAGAACAGGAAAATAAGGGAAGATCTGTTCACAGAAGACGGTCTTCACATGAACAGAAAGGGCTACGTGCTATGGAGAAAACTGTTTTTGGCAAATGAGAAGGAAATTTTTTACAATCCGACTCCCAGGGAATCTGAAAAGCAGGTTAATTTCTCCTCGAAAACAGAAATTCATACCCAAATTCTCCCAAGATCGAATTAACCCTCTACCGAAGAGCGCGTTCCCTGCCCGAAGATGGAATCAGTACCCACATCTTTCTTTTTGAGTGACGACCCCAGCTAGGAGAAAGCATCACGTAACTGCCGTTGAGGAGTGGTGAATCTTCAAAACGAAAAGAGAGTTTAGAAATTCCCTGATATACCGAAACGTACCTTCCTGAAAAGTAGAAATCGGCTTTTGCAGAGTTAGACTGCGCACATAGAAAAGTCCACAGTTCCTTTTCTTCAAACTCAATACCAATAGCTTTTCTTCTCTTATCCAACCACCCGGCATTTGGAAAAACCCAGTGACGACGGTCGTGTTTAAGTTCTAGGGAAAGCACAAAACATGTGCTCTTCGAGACAATTTTCCTAACAGAGTATCTGAGAGTTGAGTTCATGGAGCAATCTCAGTCCGTGAAGAGCAAGATCCTTGTCAACATTTGTCGCACAGACACACTCATCAAAAATCGCGTCAGCGAAACCTCCGGTGATTATAACCTCAGGAGAAGAACCCATCTCTTCTTTGAGCTTCTCGCAAAGGCCATCAATCATCGAGGCGTAACCATAAAAAAGCCCTGACTGTATGCACTCGACTGTGTCTTTGCCAATCACCTGCTCGGGCTTCTCGGTCTCTACCTTCGGAAGTCTGGACGTTCCATGGTAAAGAGCTACGGTGGAGAGTTCAATCCCAGGAACTATCACTCCACCTAAGTATTCTCCTTTTTCAGAAACGCAGTCAAAAGTGGTCGCAGTGCCAAGATCAACTACTATCACGCTTCCGCCGAAACGATGGTAGGCTGCAAGGGCATTTGCTATCCTGTCAGAGCCAAGTTCTTCAGGATTATAAATTCGAATCGGCATTCCAGTTCTTGTTTCAGGACCCACGATTATGGGTTCATAACCGAAATATTTCTCCACCAGTTTCGCCATTCCTTCCTGCATTTCGGTAACGACGCAGGAGAGTATCGCACCGCTTAATGAAGATGGAGATATATCATTATCGTTCATCTTTCCGAAGAAGATAATTCCGTAGTCATCGGGGCTTTTGGTTCTGTCTGTATCGACCCTGAAACTGTATACGAGATCCTCTCCGGAAAATATTCCGACCGTTATGCTGGTGTTGCCTACGTCAATTGCGAGAAGCATGTCTAATCAAGTCCGGTTATTACGATCTGAACTTTTTGATTTACAGGTTCAGGAGCTTCCGGGACAACAAGATATAGTTAATTCCGAATGCACGGTAAACCGGTTCCGAGGAGAGTATAACTTAAAAATTGGACAAACCGAAGCACTAAAACTTTCTTGGACATTGATACGAAAACAGGTGCCTAGAATAGGGATTCTGCAACTTTTCCTATATGAACTGTGTTATAGTAATAGACATTATTACTAATTCAGGAGGAGTTTTATTATGTCGAAGCTTTACAATAGATTTGCTTTACGCCATTTTCAAGGGGTACGCGGTCTCAGAATTTTTGCTTTTTCAATGGCATTTTGTCTTACAGGATTACTAGCGTTTTCATCCTGTGATGATGACAATGATGCAATGGCACCAGAACCGATGGAAATGAGTGGCTTCTTTATCAGCGCTGATGAAAAGGGTGCCACGGTTTGTAGCAACGAAGACGTTGACGTATACCTAGAAGGAGATGAATCCACAGGCAAGCTTGATGTCACAATAGTCAGTGCGGGTGAGG
>JAPOSJ010000059.1 GCA_026709745.1 Candidatus Dadabacteria bacterium
CTCGTTTTTTAATTTCAGAAGAAGTACTTTTATTTCCTGATCAGTAACCTCTTTTACATAAGAACTGAGAGCATCTGTCGCTTCGTTTTCAGAAAAATCGGCCATTGGTCAATTTAAGATAACTCAAAAAGGTTTTTTTAAGGTAACCTTTTTTCAATTTGATTTCCATCGGAATATATTCTCGACACAGATGAGTTTTAATAGAGGGATCAATCTGGCGGGTGGAAGCCCGAATAAGAATTTTCGTTCAGGTTTTCTAATATCCGCTGCACTTGCTTCTGTCTGCTTAATCGGGATGGTTGCGGTTTTTCTGTATTTCTCAAAAGACCTTCCAGATCTGCGCGATCTCACAAGATACCAGCCCGCTGTCCTGAATGAATTTTATTCGTCCGAAGGTGAGCTAATAGCGCAGTCCGGACTTGAGAGAAGAGCGCTTGTAAATCTTGAGGATATACCCCCGTATATAATAAATGCCTTCATAGCGGTGGAAGACAGGAGGTTTTATCAGCACGCAGGAGTGGATGCGAAAAGCGTTCTGAGAGCTTTTATGCAGAACCTGATTACGGGGAGGATAGTCTCGGGCGGAAGCACCATCACTCAACAGATAACAAAAAATCTTATCTTTGGTCCTGAAAAGACCTACAGCAGAAAGATAAAGGAAGCGATTCTCTCCCACAGTATAGAAAGGAACCTGTCCAAAGACGAAATACTATATCTATATCTGAACCATATATACCTTGCAGACGGCGTTTACGGGGTCGAGATGGCGAGCCGTAATTACTTTGGGAAGTCGGCAAAGGACATAAACATAGCCGAGGCGTGTCTGCTGGCAGGGATTCCGCGAAGACCGGAACTATATTCGCCCAGAGTCAATCCCGCAAACGCTCTTAACAGACAGAGAACTGTGATAAATATAATGCGTGAACAGCAGTTCATAACGGAACAAGAGAAGCAAGATGCTCTGGCGTACGAAATAAAAATCATTCCGAAACAGGAACCCAGAGGGGAGTACATAGCTCCTTATTTTATTGAATATGTAAGGGCGTACCTTGAACAGAAAGTCGGGAGAAAGGCCTATGAAAAGGGCGGATATAAGGTTTATACCACCCTCGACATGGATCTCAGTCTAGTGGCATATGATGCAGTTAAAAAAGGAATACTCAACACTGAAAAAAGGCAGGGCAGAACCCGGTTCACCATTGCTAGGCTCAAGACTGCCGAGAAAATCGAGGAATTCAAAAGGCAGCAGGCCAACATTTTTTTTCAGGACAGGAAAACGTACAGGGCAGTAGTCACAGCCACTGGAAATACGGATGAGGAGACTTCTTTTGCGATTATTGAAGTCGGCAGAGAGAAACGGAAATTAATCTACATAGTTGACCCGAAGCGGTATTTTCCACCCCCGGAGGGCAAGTACTTGCTTCCAGAAAAACTCCAGGTGGGAGATGTTATAAGAGTCAGAATGTCGGTAAACGAAGACAAGGTAAGCGATATAGTTCCCCTTTTCTGGCCACAGACTCAGGGGGCATTGCTTGCCGTGGACACAAGGGGCAATGTTATTTCAATGATAGGCGGATATGATTTCCGGCTCTCAAAATTCAACCGCGCTGTTCAGGCGAAAAGGCAGCCTGGTTCCGCTTTTAAGCCTTTTCTCTATTCTGCAGCTTTAGACAAAGGATACACTCAGACAAGCAAGCTTCTTGACGTGCCGATTATCGTTGATGACTGGGTTCCAGAGAACTACGATGAGGAATACATGGGACCGATTTTCTTCAGGGAATCCCTTATTAACTCAAGGAATCTCTCTTCTATAAGGCTTATCATGGATATAGATCCGCAATATGTGGCGAAGTATGTAAGACCCTTCGGTTTTAAATCCAGAATGAACCCCTATCCATCACTTGCACTTGGAAGTTCCGAAGCGACTTTGCTGGAAATGACAGTCGCGTATTCTGTTTTTGCAAATTCCGGGATATATAGAAAACCGAATTTTATACTAAGAATATACGATAGAAACGGAAGCCTGATTGAGGACAACACAGGAGATGTTTATCTGCAATACGAAAGGAGGTTGAAGCAGGAAAAAGAATCAGGGGAATGGCACTATCAAGAGGGTTTTTCGCCGCAGTACGAGGAGGGAAAGTTTCGGTTTTTCGGTCTTCTGAGCGAAGACAATAGAGATTTTGTTACCTCGGATGAATTCAGATTTTTTATTAAAAAAATTCCTATTAACTATTTCGGCAGTACAGCAGAGCGTAAAAGAGTAATAACCCCAGAGACTGCATATATAATGACAGATATTATGAAAGCGGTTGTGTCGGAGGGGACCGCGATATTTGCCAGTTCGCTTAATTCCAAGGCAGTGATCGCAGGCAAGACGGGTACCACAAATGATTATACCGATGCCTGGTTTATCGGGTACAGTCCGACTATTATCGCTGGTGTATGGATCGGGAAAGATGATAACACATCGATTGGGGACAAGGAGTCTGGGTCTAGTGCCGCTGTTCCAATCTGGAAAGAATTTATGAGCAGTGCGCTTGACAAGTACACTGACCGCAGAGAGTTTGAGATTCCACAAGGCATAGAAGTCAAGAAGACTCCTCTTGGAGAAGTTTCTTACAAGATTAAACCCAACATGTCCAAGGATGATGTAATACGAAGCTTGAGAATGATGGTGGGAAACCCAAAGGAAGAAAAAGTTGATACAGAAAATGATTACAGGAAAATAAGGTCTCTTTTCAGGCGGGACGAGCAGAGCCAAGAGAATACAACGGAAGGGCAGGGGATGTGAAGATGTTCTGGAAATCGTAGGCAGTGCAGAAGAACTTGTTGCTTCTTAAGTTTTATCCTGCTTGCCCTGTTTTTTTCGCCGTTTTCTCGATTTCATTTTACCCTCAAGAGGGAGGCGCATTTTCTCGTAAAGGGTGAATAAGTGCTCAATGCGCTCGTGCTCGGAAGTAAAACCTGCACGGCGGTAAAGTCGATCCACTGCAAGGTCGAGAGTTTTATGTGCACGACGGAGATTGGGTGGCATCAGGTCGGGGTCATACAAATCGGCCAGTGTGACATTTGGATGAGCATTTCGGGCTTCAAGTATAGATTGTGCGAGCGGTCCCAGTTTTGATATATCTGCGTCTTTTGGCGGAGTCGGAAAAGTGTTGTATATAAGACCAATGGAATAACGATAACTGTTTCCCAGCCTTCCACCGATATAGCGAAGCCAAGTCATGTGCATGGCTGAAGTAAGAAGCGCAAAATCGATAAGAGTTGCATTCTCTAAAACACGAACTAGATTGCTTGGAATTATTGGAGGTTCCAACCAGCCGATTGGAACATATTCTCGTCTTTCTGAATTTACTTCGGGAATAACCAGAAATAAATCCTTGGGAATTACATTTACATGGTAAAGTGTAGGTGTCTCTGCTAATTTTTGCGTCGGCCGGCTTTTGCTAGCTTTGCGGTAATCGCGGACAGCGGCAATTCGTTTTCTTACCTTTGGCAACTTTGCTAATAAAGACGGTGATGTTGCATGCAAAGCCAAGATCCAGCGCTTTTTGCCTTGCAAAAATTCCCGAGTGCCTATAAAAGGGCGTAACAAAGACAAGGCTTCCGGTTCTTCCTTAAGAAACCATTCTCGTTCCTCGTCTGTAAAAATGTAATGACCGCCGTCTATCGGTTTTGATCCGATAATAAGCTTTGACAACTCGTTGATCGGTGAATTTTCTTCCCTGACCACGAGATTGTGCAATCCACTGCAATCAAAGAGGTAAGGAGAAAGTTTTTTGTGTACGGTTTCCTCTGGTTCTGTATTATTTGCTCTTGAGTAGGTGTATAGCAACTTCTCTTGTCTAGCTGCCCCCCCCCTTGTCCAGCCCGATGATTACCACATGGACATGTGCTGTACCTCTTGCATCTGAACCCCAAGCAAAAGTGCGGTGAGCAAAGCTGATTTCCAGATTACAACGATCAAAAAGAATTGGCCAAAGCTGTGCTACCTGTTCCCCCTGAGTAATGGAGTTTGTTGCAACGAACCCTATTCGCGCTGAAGAGTTCTGAACATATTCTCCAGCCTTTATGAACCAGGCGGCAACATAATCCAGACTGCCGCCGCTTTTACCCAGATTGGCTATTCTGCAGATTTGGGCGCGCTGATCAATTGTTTGAAGTTTCGAGCCTACAAACGGTGGATTACCGAACACATAGTCACAGTGTTCCGGTGGCAAAGTCTCCGCCCATTCAATTTCCAAGGCGTCTCCATGTTGAATACTGGGAGATACTTTCAGCGGAATACGTGCGTAAGTCTCCCCGAATTCCAGACTTAACCGATTATTCATGAGGTGATCCATCATCCAGAGAGCGGTTTCAGCGATTCTGACCGGAAATTCACCGAGCTCAATTCCATAGAACTGGTTCACATTTACCAAAGAGAAAAAGTCCATATAGAATCCTTTCTGTCTTAATTTGCCTTGCTTTTTCATTTTTTGGTCTTCGTATGTGCGAAATTCACGGATCACTTCAATCTCAAGCAAACGAATCTCCCGGTAAGCGATAATCAGGAAGTTTCCGCACCCGCAAGCAGGATCGAAGAATTTAAGGCTGCCGAGTTTTTTCTGGAATTCATGAAGACGTTTTCTGCGGTTGGTTTTTAGTGTCTTGATCTTTTCGAACTCTGTGCGGAGATCATCAAGAAACAGTGGTTCAATCACCTTAAGTATATTTTTCTCCGTAGTGTAGTGGGCGCCCTGAGCGCGACGTTTTTCCGGTTCCATGACCGACTGGAAAAGTGCACCGAAAATTGCCGGAGAAATATTTGACCAGTTAAAACGACAGGCTTCAAGCAGTCGCTCGCGCATTGTCTTGTTAAAGGAAGGAATACGTAAAGGTTCGCAAAAAAGGTCGCCATTTACGTAGGGAAAGTTTGCTAGATCTTCGTCAAGAGTTGCAGAGCGTTTATCAATCGGCGTATCCAGAACTTGGAAAAGCTGGGTAAGCATAGCTCCGAGATCAGAACCGTCTTCTCTTGTACGCGTTTCGACGAAGTCAAGAAAGATATCACGTGGCTCGAAAATACCAGTGTCATCGGCAAACAGGCAGAACACCATCCGCACCAAGAAGCGTTCTAGGTCGTGACCTCGATAGCCCGCCTCGTCAAGA
>JAPOSJ010000007.1 GCA_026709745.1 Candidatus Dadabacteria bacterium
CCGGTTATCAGTATCGCGAGACCCACAAAAAGATGTATTCCGTTTATGTAGTCTCTGGGCTGAAGAAGCACCCATACGGGAAGAACCGAGGCCACAAAGGAATAGACCATGAGAATAATTACCCAAGTCACCACTTGGCTTCCCATCACCTCAGGGATGGTCAGGGGAAACCTGGTTCCCGCCCAGACCATGAAATAAAGAAGCGCAAGGGTGATTATAGAAGGCCAGAGGATGGAAACTTTTTTTCTGTAGAAAAGAAACCCGATAACAAGAGCCACCAGTATCTGGAAGTTCACCGGAAGTACGCTCGCGGGAAAACTTACGAAGAGGACGGCGATTGCATAGGCGAAAACTGCTATCACAAAGAAAACCAGAAAGCAGACTATGAGAAGGAAAAGGGTTCTTCCCCTCGGACTTATGAATATGCCGGCGAGATCTCCAACTGATCTTCCCCTGTTCCTGGCCGATATGACAAGAGCACCGAAATCATGAACAGCCCCGATGAAAATCGTTCCGAGAACAACCCAGATAATCGCCGGAACCCATCCCCAAAACACGGCTATGGCAGGCCCTATTATCGGCGCAGCCCCCGCTATTGAAGCGAAATGATGGCCGAATAGAACATGCCTTCCGGCCGGAACGTAATCCACTCCGTCCTGCATGTGGTGGGCGGGAGTAGGCTCCCCGTCCATTACTCCATAGACTTTTTCAGAAATAAACTTTGAGTAATACCTGTACCCGAGCAGGTAAAGGACTATTGCGACTATCGCTATTACGGCTGCGTTCATCAAAAGTTCCCTTAGATAAGAAAATCGCGGGTTCCGTAATTATAAAGGAAAAACTGAAGGACTGAAACTGAACCGCTCTTAACTGAAATTCCCGCGCATGTGCTCGCTTATCTCATCCCACCTGCTGTAAAGGGCGGAGAGCTTTGTCTCAAGTTCGCTGAACTGTCTTGTTCTTTTTTCCCAGTCAGTATCCCGGGAAGATGTCTCGGGACTCGCGAGAAGTTTTTCCATCTCCTCCTTCTCGCTCTCACACTCAGAGATTCTGCTCTCAAGGTCTGAGAGTGCTTTTTCCATCTGTCTTTTTGAAAGGAGCTTCCAGTTCTCCATGTTCTCTATTCCTTTCTCACGAAGTTCCCTGTAAAGCATGTTGCGCCTTTCCGCTTCAATGGCCTTTACGCTCTTCCTCCCGGGTTCGCCGTTTTGCACTTTGGAAGGGGCTCGCACTCCGTCTGAATCGCGGGCTTTTCTCTCGAGAAACTCCGAGTAATTCCCTATAAAGGTCTCAACCCCTCCCCCTTCCACATACCATGTCCTGTTTGCCAATCTGTCAATGAAATACCTGTCGTGGCTTATTAGTAAAAAAGTGCCGGAATATGCCTCAAGAGCGCGACAAAGCACTTCTTTTGAAGCCATATCAAGGTGGTTTGTAGGCTCATCCAGAACCAGAAAATTGGAACGGGAAACAAGAATTTTGAGAAGTGAAAGGCGGCTTTTCTCTCCGCCTGAGAGAACCGAGACTTTCTTTGTTATGTCGGAAGCACTGAAAAGAAAGGAACCAAGAAGAGTTCTTGCCTCGGTCTCGGAAAAAAGAGGATAGGCTCCGATGAACTCTTCGTAGACCGTATTCTGCAGATTAAGCATCTCATCCTGATTCTGAGCGTAATAGCCGAGGGTCACATTGTGACCGATACGGCTTTGCCCGGAGAAACCCTCAACCCCGGCAATCATCTTGCAGAGAGTGGTTTTTCCCTCGCCGTTTTTCCCCGTAACAGCTATCCTCTCTCCACGCTCCACTCGAAGTGCAGGGCAGTTTCGGAAAACGACCTTTCTCTCACCACCGGGAGCTTCGTACTCCTTTGAAAAACCGCTTATTTCATAAACCACCCGTCCCGCGCGCTCCGGAGCGGGAAAATCAAATTCAAGGGTTCTGCGATCCTGGGAAGACTGAGTTTCAGGCTCCATTTTCTCAAGCATTTTTATTCTGCTCTGCACCTGTTTTGCCTTTGAAGCCTTGTACCTGAAACGCTCTATGAAACGGTGCTGCGCACGGAGCTTTCTCTCCCGGTTTTTCGCAGTAGCCTCGGAGACGGCAGCAATCTGCTCTTTTCTCTCAAGATAAGAGGAATAACCACCCCGAAACTCCCTTATCACCCCGCCTTCAAGTTCCGCTATCGTATCAACCATGCGGTCAAGGAGATACTTGTCGTGGGATACCAGAACCACGGTTCCGCGGTAGTTTCCAAGGTACCTCTCAAGCCACTCTATGCTTTTTATGTCAAGATGGTTGGTCGGCTCATCGAAAAGAAGCACCTCTGGTTCTGTAAGAAGTATTCTTGCAAGCTCAACCCGCATCCTCCAGCCGCCTGAAAGAGAAGAAACCTTCCGGGAGAGATCCTCCCCAGTAAAACCCAGTCCGAAAAGTATTTTTTCGGCTTCGTGTACAGGCTTTCCAGAACCGTCCTCATCTTGGTCGTGATCACCCGCGCGGGCCGCTGAGAGCACTGTAAGATCGCCCACACCCAATTCCATTATCTGTGGCAGATAACCCACGCTGAGTGCGGAGGGAACAGAAGCATGCCCTTTTTCCGGTTCCATTAGCCCCATTACAATCTCAAGCAGGGTGGTTTTACCCGAGCCGTTTGGACCTACAAGACCGTATTTTCTTCCCTTTTTTACACTCCACTCAAGGTTCCGGAAAAGTTCCTTGCCGGCGAAGGAATGGCATATGCGGGAGAGACTGATCATCCTTGCAGAAAAAAAACAGATGCTATTTTCAGTTTGGTATCGTCACCGTTCACAATCTTGCAGCAGAAAACCCAGAGACTTGCCTGTAGAGACGGAGACAGAAATCATGAAGGCAGTCGTGTATCGTCCTATAAGAAATGATTAAAATCCCAACAATGCGTATAGTTGTAAAAAATGTCCTCAAGTCTGTATCTTCTGGAACAATATAAGTGTTTTCTCTTTCTTCACCGTTTTTCATGGCAGACCCTGATATGATTATAATGTAAGTAAATCCCTATTTTTACTTGTTAAGGGCAATGAAAGTACAGAGAAGATTATCTAAAAAACCGCTGGCATTCCAGATATGCAGTTCGATAACGGAAGTAGAAAAAAAAGAATATGATTCCATCCAGCCTGATAATAACCCCTTTTTCGAGTTTGATTTTCTTTTCGCTCTTGAGAAATCCGGATGCGTAGGTCCCGGCACAGGATGGGAACCGCGCTATCTTCTCCTGCGGGAGGAAGCAGAGCTCGCAGCTGCAGTCACGTTCTACATTAAAACCGACTCCTACGGAGAGTACATATTTGACTGGCAGTGGGCCCGCGCTTATCAGGACGCAGGACTCAGATATTACCCCAAGGTAGTGGTGGGAGTACCGTTTACCCCGGCAAACGGCCCGAGAATAATTGTTCGGGGAGACTATGATTACGAAGAGTGTGCTCGGGAGCTTATTGAGAAACTGGTTGAAATATGCTCTCTTAACAGTCTCTCTTCAATACATTTTCTGTGCATAACGGCAGAGGAACAAGAATTGCTTTCTGACTGCGGGTTTCTCCCAAGGTTTACTCACCAGTACCACTGGCATAATCAGGGTTACATGGGTTTCGATGACTTTCTTGGGGATCTTCGCTCGGGAAGAAGGAAACAGATAAAGAAGGAAAAGAACCGTCTTCGTGATCTTGGAGTGGAAATCTCCGTGCTTGGGAAAGAACAGATACAAAGCGAGCACATGGACTCTATCTGGGAATTTTATAGAAGCACAAGTTTGAGAAAATGGGGAAACGCCTATCTTAACAGGGAGTTTTTTGACCTGATATTCGAGAAGTACAGGGAAAAGACCGTTCTGGTGATCGCACAGATAGACGGACGCCCGGTTGGCGGGGCGATCAATTTCAGAAAAGGTGACAAGCTTTACGGAAGATACTGGGGGTGCAGTACGGATGTGCCGTACCTTCATTTTGAGTGCTGCTACTACAGACCGATAGAGTTTGCCATAGAAAATAGGATCAATGTTTTCGAAGCCGGGGCACAGGGTGAGCATAAATTTCTAAGAGGCTTTGAAGCTGTACCGGTTTACAGTTCTCACCTGTTTTTTAACCCTGGGGCTCAAAGCTCGATAGATAATTTCCTCAGGGAAGAAAGACCCTACATGCGCTCTATTATCTCAGAGTACAACAAACACTCCCCGCTTAAGTACGCCCGCGGTGGCAAACGGGGAAAAATCATATAGAATATTGCTTATGTCTGAGCGTGAGAACCCGATCCGTACAGAAGACCCAAGGCAAGCCGTAAAGGAGGATGTCCGGGCAAAAAGACCGGATATGTACATGATACTCCTGCTAAATGATGACTACACGCCGAGAGATTTCGTGGTCTGGATTCTTATGAGAGTGTTTTTCAAAAATGAAAATGACAGCAAAAGAATAATGCTTGAAGCTCATACCAAGGGAAAAAGTATCGTAGACTGCTACACCTATGACATAGCTACTACGAAGATAAAACAGGTGAAAATTCTGGCCGAGAAATACGAACATCCGCTGAAATGTATACTTGAAGTTCAGAAGGCAGGCAGCTGATATGGTGGCATCAGAGGAACTTGAAAAAACTCTTTACAGGGCCTATCAGCAGGCAAAGGACCGAAAGCACGAGTTTATCACCCCCGAACACATCCTCCTTGAGCTTACAAGAGACAAAGTCGCCGCGGAAATGCTCATAGAATGCGATGTCGACATTGAACTTCTGGCAAGCGATATTGAGGAACACCTAAGTGAAAACGTCTCATCTATCGACTCCCCGCATCTCCCCGAACCGACCTACTCTGACGGGAGCAAGTACATCTTCAGACTAGCTTCAATGCACGCCGAAAGTGCAGAAAAAAAGGAAATAACGGGGCTTAACATACTCGTTGCCATGTTCAGAGTTCCTGAATCGCACGCTGTGTATTTCCTGAACCGCCAGGGACTTACCCGCCTCAGTGTCGTAAAACAGATATCACACGGAAAAGACGAGAGGGCTTACGAACAGCAGGGAAAACCATCAACCGACAAGGAACAACCCAAGGAATCGAAAAAGGCCGAGAACAGAAATTCCCTTGAACTCTACTGCACAAACCTCATAGAGAAGGCAAGAAAAGGAA
>JAPOSJ010000166.1 GCA_026709745.1 Candidatus Dadabacteria bacterium
CCAGAGGAATCAGTACTGAAGGTATTCCGAACGCTGTTATCTCGCAAATCGTGCCTGAACCTGCCCTGCAGATCACAAGATCTGTCTTTTTGTATACACGCGACATTTCGTCTGTAAACCCGAACACTTCGGCCTCAATGCCGAGCCCCCGGTAAGTTTCCGCAACGCTTTCTGTGTGCGCTTCCCCGCTCTGGTGGGTTACGTTTACCCTGTTGCCAAGCTTCGCCAGGCAGTGGGGGACAATTTCGTTGAGCTTCTGAGCCCCTTGGCTTCCTCCGAGTACGAATACGTTGTATGGAGCTTTACCGCGAGTTTTTTTCTCCTCACCCCGACTAACCAGTTTGCGTCTTATCGGGTTTCCGGTGAGCATGGCTTTTCCCTCCGGCAGATGTTCTCTGCTTTCTTCGAAGGTTATGAATATCCTGCCGACAAATCTTGAGAGAATCCGGTTAGTCAGCCCCGGAACTGAGTTCTGTTCGCAGACTGCCGTCGGAACGGAGCTCATGGACGCGCACAGCAGAGTCGGTCCGGAAGCGTATCCTCCGACTCCTATTACCGCGTCGGGCCTGAAATTCCTTAGTATCTGCATGGCACTCACTATGGCTCCCAGTATCGAGATCACAGCCGAGACCTTCTGTAAGAAGTTTTTCCCCACGAGCCCTCTTGAGTTTATAAATTCCGCCCTGTACCCCTTTTCCGTCAGAATCCTTTTTTCGATTCCCTGCTTGGTGCCCACGAACAGAACTTCGTTTGCGCTGTTTCTCTCGAGTATTTCCTCTGCTATTGATATCGCGGGAAAAACATGTCCTCCTGTTCCTCCTCCGGCTATTATTACTCTCATCTTTCTCTGACACTGAATCTTGAGACGCTCAGGATAATTCCGAATGCTGCGAGCGTTGCTACAAGTGAGCTTCCTCCGTAGCTTACGAGAGGCATGGGCAGCCCCGTGGTGGGAAAAAGGCCGACTGCAACTCCCATATTAAGTGCCGCCTGCAGCGTTATGAGCGCTGTAAAACCGAATACCATATTTCTTGAAAAGCAATTCTCGGCCCTCATAGAGATCCTTACGCACCTTGCCAGAATCATCAGGAAAAGTACGATTAGCGTCATTACCCCTATGAATCCAAATTCCTCGCCGATTATCGAGAAGATAAAGTCCGTGTGGGCCTGGGGGAGGAAAAGCAGTTTCTGGGAACTGTTTCCGAGGCCGCTTCCGTATATTCCCCCGAGTCCAAACGCCATGAATGACTGAATGGCCTGATATCCCGATCCGAAAGGATCTTTCCAAGGGTCAAGAAATGACGTTATTCTTTCCATTCTGTAACCTTCGTTAACAATAGCTACAGCAAGAGCGGCAATGGCCACGGCACCCACGCCGAGCAGGTGTACTACTCTGGCCCCTCCGACAAAGAGCATTATCAAAAGTACCGCCAGGACTAGAAAGGATGTTCCCAGGTCAGGTTCCACGAGGATAAGTCCCACATATGCTCCGCCGACCAGCAGGGGAGAAAAAACTCCTACCCAGAAGTTTCTCATGCTCTCTTCTTTCCTGAACAAAAAGTGCGCAATGTAGATGACTAGCATGTACTTGCAGAATTCAGACGGCTGAAATGAAAATCCATGGATCGAGATCCACCTTCGGCCTCCTCCAACCTCCTTTCCTATCTCGGGCAGTAGCACCGCCACTAGCATAGCAAGCCCTAGTAGGTAACCTGGGTAAACAAGTTTTCTGACAAAAGACGGTTTGAGGTGCATCAGCGTTATCATGAGCGTTATTCCCACAAGAAGATATATGACATGGAACTTGAGAAAGCGCATCGAGTTGTTATAGGTTTCAAGCGAATATATGGAGCTTGAGTTGTATACGGCGGCCACTCCGATCCCTGCCATTATAAGGACGAGTCCGAGCAGCAGTATGTCGAAATCCCTGTTTTTGAAGTCAAACATTCCTGACTATCTCCTTAAAAAGGTTTCCCCTTTCTTCATATGAGCTGAACATATCAAAGCTTGAACATCCGGGTGAAAACAAAAGCGTGTCTCCGGCTTCACACAGCGCTAGGGCGCTTCGAGTTGCCTCTTCAATGCTGTCTGTGCAGATCGTCTGGGCAAATGTGCCCAGCTGGGCATTCATTTTCTCTTTTATCTCTCCAATTAAAACTAGTGCCTTTACCCTGCTTGCCACTGCTTCTTTGAGGCAGTCGTAGTCAGTTCCCTTATCCTTTCCTCCTGCAAGCAGTACAATAGGCGGGGTAATGCTTTCGATTGCCCTAAGTGTGGAGAGTGGGGTTGTGGATTTTGAGTCGTTGTACACGTCTACTCCCCCCACAGTCAGAACAAATTCCATCCTGTGGGGAAGAGGGCGGAATTCATTTATACTCTTCTGCACAGATTCCTTCCCGCAGCCTGCTATGGCTGCTATGGCTGCTGCGGCCATTATGTTTTCCCTGTTGTGTTCTCCCACAAGCGCCGAGTTGCGAAGACAAAATGAAAATTCTCTGAACACTATTTCATCTTCTTCTATATAGACGTCAGTATCTTTGTTCCGTGTGGCGAAAGACACTTTTTTTGCCCTGAAACTATCCGAGCCCCTTGCAATTACAGGATCATCCGCATTGAACACCGCCCAGTCATCCTCGCTCTGATTTGCAAAAAGCCCCAGTTTTGCCGCTTCGTATTCCTCCATGCTTGAGTGATGGTCCAGATGGTCGGGCGATATGTTGAGAATGGCGGCTATGTGTGGGGCGAAGTTCCTTATTCCCTGGAGCTGGAAACTGCTTAGTTCAAGCAGTAGAAAATCGTATTCGTCATCCTCTCCGGCTACTGATATGAGTGGGGTTCCTATGTTTCCGCCCGTAAAGATTTTCATGCCGCTTCGTTTTAGCATTTCCGAGAGAATTGAAGTGGTTGTGGTCTTTCCGTTTGTTCCCGTTATCCCTATTACCGGCTTTGCTATAAAATTCCATGCAAGCTCAATTTCGCTTATAATTATTTTTCCATTTGCGCGGGCGTTTATTATTTCAGAGAGATTGAACCTTACCCCGGGGCTGAGCACGATTGTGTCTGCCCATTCGAAAAGGTCTCGTGCGTGAGTTCCACAACGCACTTCCATTCCCCCGGCTACAAGCTCCTCAGCCGCCTCGCTGAGGTCGGCTGCATCCCTTGAGTCTGTTGCCTTTACAAGTGCCCCGGCGCCTCGGAGAAATTTTGAAGTCTCAATTCCCGTAACACCTAGACCGACGACCAGAAATCTGTTTTCTCCAAGTTCCATCCCGTTACCTTATTTTCAGACTTGAAAGAGCGAGGATTGAGAGAACCACGCATATTATCCAGAAACGGATCACGATTTTTGATTCAGCCCATCCGGCAAGCTCGAAGTGATGATGAAGAGGTGTCATCCTGAAAACCCTTTTCCCCGTAGAGCGAAAGGAAATAACCTGGATTATCACCGAAAGGGTTTCTACGAAGAATATTCCCCCAGCTACTATCAGCAGCAATTCCTGTTTTATCATCAGTGCACTGAATCCTATTGCCGCCCCCAGCGAAAGTGAACCCACATCTCCCATGAATACTTGGGCCGGGTGGGAGTTGTACCAGAGAAACCCGAGACAAGCTCCTCCGACCGCCGCGAGAAAGATGGCGAGTTCTCCGGCTCCCTGCACGTGTGGAATCTGAAGGTACTCGGCAAACTGCAGGTTTCCCGCCAGGTAGGCGAAGATTATATAAGTGGTTGCCACTATGGTGATTGAGCCTATGGCTAGACCGTCGAGACCATCGGTAAGATTGACAGCATTTGAAGAGCCAACTGTGACCAGAAGAGCGAAAAGAATGTACAGATATCCGAAATCCACTACGGCCTGTTTTATGAACGGAAACACCACGGAAGTCGCAGAATACACAGTGACTTCCCCGGCCCTCATTGACATTGAAAAGTTTCCGCTGTCGTTTATGCAGAAAATTATTATGAATGCCAACGCAATTAGCATCTGGCAGAGAAATTTTACTCTCGCCCTTATCCCATTTCCTCTCTTTATCTTCATGAAGTCGTCGAAAAATCCCAGAACTGCAAAGCTAACCGTGAAAAGAAGTGCCAGCAGCACCTTGTCCACAAGGAAATTTGTCCAAAGCAATGAAGAGACCGTTATAGCCATTACAATGAATATTCCACCCATTGTCGGAGTGCCTGCCTTTGCTCCGTGACTGCTAGGTCCCTCATCCCGTATGGTTTCGTAGAACTGCGCCGTTTTGAGCAGGTCGATCAGTTTTTTCCCGAGAAAAATGCAGAGGAGAAACGAAGTAAGACCGGCCCCGAAAGACCGAAAGGTTATGTACTTAAAGACGTTAAGAAAAATAAAATCGTCCTTTAGAAGATGCAGAAAATAAAGCATAGTTTATTTCTCACAGAGTGCGTGTATTACCATTTCCATTTTCATTCCCCGAGACCCTTTTACTAGAATTACATCATTCTCCGCACACAGCTCGGCAAGCAGCGCCGCCACCTCCTTAGGGTTTTTAGCGACATGGCACACCGTCTCTCCCGGTACCGTCGATACAAGTGGCTTGGAGAACTCTCCCGTCACCACCACCATATCAAGGCCCAGTTGCGAGATATGTTCCCCGATCAGTCTGTGTTCCATTTCGCTGCTCTCTCCAAGCTCAAGCATGTCGCCGAGAACCGCTACGGCCTTTGAACCATTTTTTCGCTGGGCTGCCAGTTCATCAAGCGCTACACGCATGGAATCGGGATTCGCGTTATAAGAGTCGTTTATTATTCTGAAGCCAGAAGGAGTCCTGATGTCCTCAAGACGCATCGCTGTAGGGACGTGTTTTTCAAGACCAGCCACTATCTGATCCATTCCGCATCCGAGCGAATATGCAAGAGCGGAGGCAGAAAGCGCGTTTGAAACGTTGTGAGAACCTATTCCCCTTATCCTAGCTCGGGAAGACTTTCTGCCTATGTGCATGGTGAATTCGACAGACTTCATTTCCCTCTGCATTATCTCATCGGCCCTTATGAATGCCTCGGGGGATTTTACTCCGTAGGTGATTTTCCTGCAGTGCGTCCGCTCGGCTACCTTCTTTACTCTGGGATCATCGATATTCACGCAGAAGGTGTTTTGCTCCGTGAAGTTTTCG
>JAPOSJ010000008.1 GCA_026709745.1 Candidatus Dadabacteria bacterium
GGTGACATTGAGGGAGTTGTCTACAACGAGATATTTTACGAAGGTTATGGACCCGGCGGAAGTGCTGTATACGTAAAGACACTTACTGACAATAAAAACAGAACCGTCTCCGACATAAGAAGAATTTTCACGAAACACGGGGGAGGCTTGGGGGAAAACGGCTGTGTCGCGTGGATGTTTGACCTCAAGGGAAGAATTTCGTTTGCCGGAGACTCAGTTGATGAGGATGCTCTTTTCGAACTGGTAATAGACGCAGGAGCCGACGATGTGTGCACCGAGGACAGCGACATCGTTGTTATAACGCCCACGGACAACTATGAAGCCGTCAAAGGGGCGGTTTCTGATGCCGGAATCCAGTACGAATCGGCCGAGGTCACCATGATACCGCAGACAAACGTCAGAATCGAGGGTCGTGACGCAGAACACATGATAAGAATGATGGAAGCGCTTGAAGACAGTGACGATGTCCAGAATGTGTACGCCAACTTCGATATAGACGAACAGTTACTCGAGGCAATTGGATAAAAACTCCGACACCAGGGTCATGGGAATCGACCCCGGATCAAGATCCTGCGGCTACGGGATCGTGGATGGCTCAGGTAACCGGCTAAGTTATGTAACAAGTGGAACCATCGCTCCCTCACCCCGAAATTCCGCTTCCGAGAAACTGAACGATATCTATGTAGGTATTCTAAGGGTGATTGATGATTACGCTCCTTCAGTCGTGTCGGTGGAGGAGATGTTTTTCGCCAAAAATGCAAGAAGCGCGATAAAACTCGGCCAGTCAAGGGGCATAGCGATCTTGGCGGCGGCGCAGAGAAAAATCCCGGTAAGCGAGTACGCTCCAACCAGGGTAAAGCTTGCCCTGACCGGCAGAGGAAGGGCGGACAAGGAAGAGATTCAGAAAATGCTTTCCTACATGCTCGGAGTCAGTGAATTTCAAAGCACAGACGAATCCGACGCTCTCGCGATCGCTATCTGCCACTTAAGTCTTTCAAAATACGGGCTGGCTGACGGCACACTCAGCGGCCCGGGCAACCGGCGCAGGAAAAAGAGATTCACGGCAAATGATCTATCTTCTTAGAGGCACTATAGCCTTAAAGGAAACAGGAACAGTCGTCATTGACGTAAACGGGGTCGGTTACGGCGTTACCATTCCGCTTTCGACCTACTACGATCTGGGAGCCGTGGGGGATGGAATCGAACTCAAAATATATACAAGCCAGAGAGAAAACAGCATTGAGCTTTATGGTTTTCTCACGGATGTGGAGAGAAAGCTTTTTGAAAAGCTAATCGGCGTTTCCGGAATAGGACCGAAAGCGGCCACTAACATGCTCTCGAATATCTCTGTTTCAGAACTCATAAGGTGTATAATAAACGGGAACCTGGCGCAGAGAAAAATTCGGGGCATAGGAACAAAAACCGCCACAAAAATAGTAAATGAACTTAAGGACAAACTTGATGATCTCGCCGCGCAGGGAGATGATGAGTCGGCACCATCAGGCACCATTTTGGATGACACGATCTCCGCTCTGCTGAATCTGGGCTACACAAGGGGTGAAGTTGAGAGAATAACCCCTGAGATCAAAAAAATAATAGAGGGTACAGATTCCATAGAGGAAGTGCTCAAAGACTGCCTCAAGGTAATCAGAAACTAGATGTCGCAGAACACACGAAAAACCGTTTCGCCGGAATCTACGGAAACAGATGAGCTTACAGAGGTAAACTTACGTCCGGCCTTTCTCCAGGGCTTCATAGGGCAGCCAAGCGTTAAGGAGCAGGTCGACATATTCATCGGCGCAACCAAAGCAAGAGGCGAGGCCCTTGACCACGTACTTCTCTCCGGTCCACCGGGACTTGGAAAAACCACATTAGCACACATATTCGCAAATGAACTGGGAGTGGGACTTCAACTTACCTCCGGACCTGTTCTTGAGAGAACCGGGGATCTTGCTTCCATGCTTACAAACTTAGGTGATAAAGATGTTCTTTTCATTGATGAAATACACAGGATAAACAGGGTCGTTGAAGAATATCTCTATTCAGCAATGGAAGATTTCACCATTGACCTCATGATAGGAGAAGGTCCGACCGCAAGATCCGTGAAAATAAATCTGGACAGGTTCACTCTCATAGGAGCAACTACCAGAACTGGTCTGCTCACCTCCCCGTTTCGCTCCCGCTTCGGGGTTGAGCTAAGACTTGAGTATTACGACACTGAGGAACTCTCGAGAATAGTGAAAAGGTCCTCTAGGATACTGGGAGTGGAGATAACGGATGAAGGGGCCCGAGAGATGACCTCAAGAGCGCGGGGGACTCCCAGGATAGCCAACAGGCTTTTAAAGAGAGTAAGGGACTACGCACAGATGAAATCGGACGGACGGATAACTGAAACCGTTGTCAGCGATGCGCTTTCAATGCTTGAGATCGACTCAATGGGCCTTGACAACCTTGACAGGGCCATACTCACAGCCATAATCGAGAAATTCGGAGGCGGACCGGTTGGAATAGACACGATTTCGGCTGCAGTAAGCGAGGACAAAGACACAATAGAAAACGTCTACGAACCTTTCCTTATAAGAGAAGGACTCATTGAGAAAACCCCGAGGGGAAGAAGAGCAACGAAACTTGCCTACGGACACCTTGGTATAAAACCAACCGAAGGACAGCCGAAACTTCTCTGATCCACAAAAAAGCCCGAAGACCTTCAGTCAAGCGGGATTTCCCTTATAAACTCATCCCAGTGGTTACCGGAAATTGAGTCTATTATCTTCCTCGGCTCTTTGTAGCTACCCTCTCCGGGAAACAGTTTTCTGTATACCGTATCCCTTATCCGAAGCCACTCGTCTATAGCAGCGTAGTTTTTGAACTTGACCACGGTCTTGTAGGTCCAAAGTGGCTTTACTGTGTGTATTCTCTGCGAATACATCCTGTAATCGTCAACCGTGATACCCAGTTTCTTCATTTCCTGCCAGAAGGGAAAAAGACGCGTTCTGTACACCCTTAGGAACTCCTCACGGTTCTCAGGTGCCACGGTGTAGAAGCTTTCTTCTATCACAATCGTGTATCTGTTCTCCTCCGCGTTTACAGCTGGGGGAAGCTGTAGGAACAAAATCAGGATAAAAACGGTCGGAAACCAATATTTTTTCGACATAAAATCTCTCCCTCTTAAGAATTCAAACCCATCTCTCAACAGTAAAAAGGTAACGGCATCCACCTTTCTGCGCAACGCTTTTTTCCAGGATGTTGTTGCTAAAGAGTTGTTCCTCAGCATTTAGCAATGCAATTACGGCAATCAGTAACGCCCACAACTTTCAATCATTTTAATGTTCCTTAAATGAAATTATAGAAACAAAACTGGCTTTTTATATATGAGTGCTTTTGGAAGACAGGAGTTAATAGAGGAAAAGAAAAGACAAACAACTTAAAGAGGGGGGCGGTTTCCTTCCGCTTCACTTTACTTCTCTCACGGAAGTAAAACTTAACAACCATCATCGAGCTGATTGTCCCGCCCCTCTTTTTTGTTTTTTTACTTTTTAGTTTTTTTTACTTTGGAAATTTAAATCTAACTATCCGAAAGGAGGATATATATTATGAGATTACGTAATCTTTTTATGATCCTGCTGTTGTGCATGACAGTGGGATTGTTTGCTGTCTCCTGCTCTGATGGAGACACCGGTCCTCAAGGACCTCCGGGAGAAACAGGACCTCCGGGACCTGCTGGTACACCGGCACCGACACCTGATCCAGAGGATGATGGTGACGATGACGATATGAGTGAAGCCGATTGCATCTCTCATAAGTTCGGCCCAAATGACGTTGAAAAGTTTACAGGGGGCGACGGTGATGAAGTGATCTGTGGAAACAAAAGAAGCAACGTAATTGAGGGTATGGGCGGAGATGATACCATCAGTGGTGCAGGTGGCAATGATACGCTTGAGGGTGGACCAGGTGATGATGAACTTCATGGTGGGGAAGGTGATGACACACTTAAGGGTGAAGCTGGTGATGACACACTTAAGGGTGAAGCTGGCAAGGATACGCTTTATGGTGGAGATGGCAAGGATACGCTTTATGGTGGGGAAGGTGATGACATGATTAAAGAAGAAGATACAGATACCGATGTTATCGACGGTGGAGTCGGTACGGATACTCTTGACTATTCCGCCCTTACTCTAGCCAATCTAAGAGATGCAGTAACGCCGGCGATTGCAACCGATGATGATGTCTATTTGCATGTTAGTCTCACTGAAGGCGAGTCAGCAATTTGGGAGAATGAAGGCAGTCCAGAGGAGCCTGATTTTTCAGCACGAAAGATTTTAGACATTATTGAAAAAGAAATTGAAAACGTAATCGGTTCGACGGCGAGAAACCACTTGGTGGGTGATGATAAGGATAACGTCCTTACTATCACTGGTACGATACTAAATGGTAATAAAATTAAAGGCATGGGCGGACATGATACCATTGATGCTGGATGGACGACGGATACTCCAGGCGCTAACGATTTAGTGGATGGCGGAGCAGGAAACGACACCTTAGTGGTTGGAGCAGGAGGTTTTACCTTACCTGCTGCACCAGCTGGTGCAGATGCTTCTAGTGGAATCAGGGGAATTGAAAATCTTGCTGTACGAGCTGATGTTACCGGTGGGGTTACTTTGACAGGAGATGCACAAGCAAATACCCTGACAGGTGGCGGCGGAGAGGATACGATTAACGGCGGAGCAGGTAACGATACGATTAATGGAGGCAAAGGCGAAGATACGACTCTTAATGGTCAGGCCGGAAACGATATTTATGTTATCGGCTACCAAGAAGGTAGAGATACGATTACCCTCAACTATAACGTTAATGAAAAGGACATGGTTCATCTGAAAGGATTTCCCAAAGATCAAAGAAGCCACTCAAAAATAGACGAAGTAGCCGACGCTGCGGCACAGATTGCTGTGAACGGAGCACCTGTGTTAACTCTTGCGACAGGGGATGGGAACGCAAGTCGGACTGATGTTCTTACGCACAAGGCAAGCATATTTAAGTTTGTAGATTAAAACTAAATTTCGGCAACCCTAAAAAGTTGTCATAAAGCCCACTCGGTATTTCATGTAAGTATCGAGTGGGCTTTTT
>JAPOSJ010000231.1 GCA_026709745.1 Candidatus Dadabacteria bacterium
CTCCTGCTTCTCTAAAGATTATGTATCCCGCGGCGTGATCCCATATTTTTTCCCTTTAGTCTTTTCTCGGTGGTGTTCGAAAGTAGATAGAAGCGTCACCTCTGGCCAAAACCGCGTATTTGCACTGACTGTCCATTCTTAAAGGCTTTGCGTTCATATTGAGAAGTCGGGCTATTTTTCCCGACACCTCATATGATGAATCCGTCGCTTCAGCCGATTCACACATAACAGCATTCGAAGCTTCCCTGATTCCTGATACGTGGATCCGCCTGTGCTGTCTGCCTAAAAGTCCGAGACAATAAGCTCCTTTTCCCTTCTCCGCGAAAAACACAAACCCTTTCCCCTCGCCCGCGTCGTCTGCCGCTTCCAGTTCGGGGCACCCAAGGATTCCGAGAACAACTTCTCCTTTCTCGATCAGCGCAAGTGCGATTGCGTACTGGCGTTTTTCGAGAAACCCTCTTGTTCCGTCAATGGGGTCAAGTGTCCAGAATTTTTCCCCATCTCCACCTGTGTGGTTTCCCTTGTCGATTGCCCAGAATATTTCCTCTGTGCTTTTTCCAGGCAGGAATTTCTCAAGGTTTCTTCTGATTTTTTCTCCGCTGTTACCTTTAAGGCAAGTCGAACTCTCTTCGGCGGCTATTGGGATTTCGGGAAAAGCATCTGTAAGCCGTTTGTTTATCAGTGTCTGAACGAAGAAATCACCTAGCGTAACCGGGGAACCGTCAGTTTTGTAAAGCTTTTCCCGAAACTCGGGTTTCCCGTCCCACTCCCTGCAGATCCTAGACGCTTTCTTTACGATTTCAAGCGCCACTTTTTTTTCCAGTTCAAAGCCCATTTACTAAAATTTAGCTGTAAGTGCAAAAGCTTGAGAGATTTTTAGGTTTTCGTTATAAACGTCGGATTCTCAGGGGAAACCTCAAAATTTTCTCCGGCGTGACAAAGCGCTATTCCATCTCCGTCCTTAAGTATGTATGTGGTCTGCGATTGGTTAATGTCAACCTCTATTAGATTGCCCAGTATTGTGATGGAGAAGCATAGATTTTGCATTTCCTTGGGAAGAGTGGGGTTAAAGACGGGTCTTTCATCTGTGTTCGTAAGTCCTCCGATGCCGAATATGAGCATCATCCATGTGCCGCCCATTGAAGCTATGTGGCAGCCGTCAACGGTGTTTCGTCCTATGTCTCCAAGATCCATGAACACCGCGTCCTCGGCGTATTCCATGGCCTTGTCCATCTGTCCCACTTTGGCTGCCACAATACCCTGTATGCAGGCCGAGAGGGAGGAATCTCCTGCAGTGATAGGATCGTAATAATCAAAATTCCGCATTTTCTCTTCATCTGAGAACTCTTTTTCTAAAAGGAACATGGCCAGTACGAGATCAGACTGTTTTACCACCTTGTGCCGGTAGATGACCAGCGGGTGATAGTGGAGCAATATTGGATACTTGTCTTCTGGAACGTTTTCGAAGTCCCACTTTTCTTTTCTGAGAAAGTAGTTGTCCTGTGGATGGATGCCCAGATGTTTGTCATAGGGTATGTACATATGTCTCGCGGCCTTTTTCCACTCTTCAATCTCCGAAGTGTCCAGACCGGTTTTGTGGGAGAGATTTTTGAAGAGCTCGGGTTCTGTTTCTCTTAGCTTCTCAACCGTGTCTGCGGCGAACCTAAGGTTTTCGCGGGCCATAAGGTTTGTGTAAGTATTGTTATTTACGACGGCATTGTATTCATCGGGTCCCGTAACGCCGTGTATTTCAAATTTTTCCTCTTCAGAATCTGAATAAAATCCTAGATCGCTCCAGAGCCTTGCCGTCTCAATAAGAATTTCCGCTCCGCAGTTCAGGATAAAATCATCATCTCCCGTGACGGTTACGTATTTTCTTAATGCGTAAACTATGTCGGCGTTTATATGGTACTGTGCCGTTCCGGCCGCGTAGTAGGCCGAAGCCTCCTCACCGTTTATAGTCCTCCATGGGAACATTGCTCCCCGCTGGTTAAGCCTACTTGCGTATTCCCTTGCCTTGTCAATCATGCTGTAGCGGAACTTGAGAAGGCTCCCGGCGATGGTAGGCGAAGTGTAGATAAGAAACGGCATAAGATATATTTCCATGTCCCAGAAATAGTGGCCGTCATATCCCACTCCCGTAAGCCCCTTGGATGGTACCCCGGCTCCTTCAACCCTAGCCGAAGACTGGTACATCTGAAAAAGGCTAAATCTTATAGCCTGCTGAAAAGACAGTGTTCTGTCCATGTTGTCCATTTCCACTCGCACGTCGCTTCTTTCCCAGAATTCATCAAGGTACTTACGTTGTCCCTCAAGCAGGTCCGAGAACCCGAATTTCTTCGCTCTTTTAAGACTTCTGGCGGCTCTCTCTCGCAGCTCTTCATTTGTGTGAGGCGCGGTCCTAGTTGTGTGATATGTCATATACTTGGTAAGGTTTATAGGTTGTCCGGCCACGGCATCAACCATGAAAACCACTTTTCCCCGTTCCTCAGAAGCCTTGCTCGTGTGGGAGAAGCTGCAATTGGTTTCAAGAGTGTGCTCTATTCCGGAGGTGATAGTCATCCTGCTGTTGCGTGTTGAGTGACAAAGAATGACGCTTGTGTCCAGAGCCTCGTTCAGGCACGGTTCAAGGACCTGGTGAGCAAGCCGGCTTGCCCTTCGCGGGTCTCCTACGTCGCCTTCGGAATGCGGAGGTTCTTCTCCTTCTGAGTAGGTCTCGTGGTTGACTATTTCTGAAGATATGATTACCGGAGCCTTGCCGTTGAGAACGGTTACTTCATATGATATGGCGGCGAGGTGGCGGTGTTCCATGGAGACCAACCTCTTTGACCTTATCGATATCTGCTTGCCAGAGAACATTTCCCATAAGAGGTTTCTCCCGATCACCCCATTTTTCATGTCGAGGAAGCGTTCGTAGTGAATAAGGGTCGCAGTCGGCATGTAAAAAGGTTCATCATCAACATAAAGTCTTATTATCTTAGAATCTGGGACATTCACTATTGTCTGTCCTGTCTTTGTGAATCCGAAGGCCTCCTCTCCATAGATGATCGGCCATGTTTCGTAGAAACCGTTTACTACTGTGAAATTCTGATAGCTCGGCTTTCCTTCCTCGAAGGTGCCCCGAATTCCTATGTAGCCGTTTGATGAGCAGAAAACAGTTTCGGTAAGACCTATTAACTCCGGGCGAAACTGCTTCTCGGTTATCCTCCATGGATCAGCGGGATATATATGTTCCGCAGTGTATATGCCTTTTTTCTCTCTCTTTATCATTTGAGTCCTTTTTTCATTTGTAGTGGCTCTGAAATTCTCCAAGGTCCCTGACCACTACATCCGCTCCGTTTAAAAGAAGTTCCTCTTCGTTTTGCTTTCTTGCGACTCCGATTACAAGTCCGAAACCCCCTCGTGCTCCGGCCGCCACTCCGGCTGCCGCATCCTCAATAACTACTGTTCTTCCCGGTTTGCTCCCAAGGGCCCTTGCAGCTTCAATGAACGTATCGGGTTCGGGTTTTCCTCTAAGACCTTTTTCACACGCCACAATCCCGTCAACCGCCAACTCAAATAAATGCTCTATTCCGGCGGCTGCCATTACCCTTCTGCAGTTCCTACTTGAAGATACAATTGCCAAGCGGAATCCCGCTTCCTTGAGATTTAGCGCAAGTTCTACTGACGTCCGGTAAATTTCTGGAGGCTGCTTTTCAAGGGTTTCTGTAAACATCTGGTTTTTCCTGTTTCCGAGTCCGAAAACCGACCGCTCGCCCGTAGAGGAATTCCTGTTTCCCTCAGGAAGCTCTATTGCTCGCGAGCGCAGAAAACTGCGCACACCTTCATAACGCGGCTTGCCGTCAACGCAACGCAGGTAGTCCTCGGTTTCATCAAATGGGATAAAAGGTTCTCCTGTCTCCTCTGCCCTCAGGCGGAGAAATTCATCAAATGTTTTTTTCCAGCAGGCCGAGTGGTTTTTTTCAGTTGTGGTGATTACTCCGTCAAGGTCAAAAAGAACCGCTTCGTAGTTTTTTTTTGAGAAAATGTTTTTTCCTTCCAGAAGTTCTGTCTTGTGAACATGTACTTTCATGTAAATCCTTCCGAAGCAGGAGCCAAAAAACCGCTTTTGCGAGGAACTAATTATACAATATATTTCCGACAAAAAACTATCCCGGATCAGGGGTGGATTTCGCAACCTTTTTTTGAAACGGGACTTTTTTATGGTAGTCTCAAAACTTAATTTATGTTTGGCCCCATCGTCTAGGGGTTTAGGACGCAGCCCTCTCAAGGCTGAAACACGGGTTCGAATCCCGTTGGGGCTACCAGTAATTTTTTCTAACTCACTAAAAAACAAAGGTTTTTTCATGGTCTTGGTTTTCTGTATGTGCCAGAATATGTGCCACTTCCTTTTCTGTTCCTCTCTAGGGGGTGTCAGGTTTTCGCGGGGGTTTTCAATCCTAGAGGGAGACTTTAAAGTATTTTTATTCTATTAAGAGGAAAGTGGGTTCCGAGCTGATAAAACAGAGGACCGCCGCCCCGTCAATCTCTTTCGATCTCAAATATATTGTAGTTTTGAAGTAATTGGGAATGAATCAATCATAGAACTTTGCCGGGAACGTTTATGGGCCTGTGCGAGAGATACGATTAACGAACATCCCGAGACCCGGATCCTCTCTCGGCTTTCTCCCTCTGTCATTGCGGGGAATGCTAGAGGAACGAAACTCTCCGTGGGCATTTCCTCTTTACAGAAAAACAGAGGAAAAGATCCGGGACTGGTGGGATAAGAAGAAGAAACTCCGAGGCATATTCCTATGTCGATATCCGACAAGGTATGCTGCTCAAATCCGTTAGGGATAATGACATATTCCCAGTGCTTCAAAAGCTTGAATTCCTACGCAAGCAAGTTACCAAAAAACGTATCAATCGATGGGTCCCGCCTACTCAAAAAAATGAGAACCCTCTGAGCACCCTAGAGCACTCACCTCTTGTAACCCCCCCCCTGTTTTCATGTATAACTATAGAACCTTAAATTTGAGGATAAGTATGGAGCAATTCTGGCACGGTTTAGATCCTAATTCTAGTTTTGGGGAGGGGTTTCAATATGGGGTCGAAAATTCTC